>JAWWPL010000024.1:0-11985 GCA_033850605.1 Blastocatellia bacterium
GGGCAGTGGCGATCTCAATTGGCGTGACCTTCTTGCCACCAATCAGAGGCTTGAAGTGCAGAGTCCATTCTTCACTGAACAAGCCGATGTTGAGATAGACGCGATTGAGTGCCCCAAGAGCGCCTACTGAATCCGCCCCGTCCTTGAGGACGCGCGGCGAGTACACGGTGTCGGGGGCAGTGAAGAGCTTTGCGTATGGCGAATCAGGTGGAACGAAGTCATTGAATTGTTTGTTGTTCAGACTGCCGCCGGACAGTGTTTCTTTGCCAAAGCGCTGCGCCTGTGCCAGTCGAGGTCCAAGATTGTAAATCGCATTCATCGTCCTCGGATTGTTGATGTTGTCCGTTGAGACGAGTGAGGTATCTAAAGAGCCGGGACGCGAGGTATGAAACATTTGGAAGATGTAGTTTGAGGCATCTGCCCTCCAATCAAAGATGCGATCGATCCAGAAATATTGTGCCCCCACATTGTTCGAAAGGTTTTCCCAGTTCGGCTTTTCGGGATCGGCCGGGGGCCTAATTGGATTTGGTCCGACGTGGCAGAACGCGCACGACATACCGACGCGATAGGGCCGGACCGTATCCTTTGAGTAGTAATAGTCCGGATCACTATAGTACTTGTTGGGATTCCATCTGGCCGCTGCTTTTGCGTCAAAGTCCGGATTCGGAAACAAGCGCAGGCCGACAATGCCACTGGCATAGCCATAGTAAGAGCCCACGGGCATCTTACCGTTTTTGGGCAAGTACTGATCAGGCGTTCCGGCCGGCAGATCCTGGCCGCGCGATCCCACCTTCACACCGGGGTACTTTGTCTCGTTCTCGAAAGGATCGGGAGGGCAGTCCGGGGAGACTTTGCGCTTGTCGAGCCACAGCCCAAAGCGATCGGGATCCGGTCCGGTGGCTTTCTCAAAGCATGGCTCATTGACCAATCCCAGGTAAGCCCAGCGATTATCGCGGCTGAATTTCATCTTCTCGCCGGTGCTTGAAATTGCCTCGGGATATGAAGAGAGGGTCTTGAGCAGGTCGAGTGCTCCGACACTGGAGTTGGTGAGCATGTCCCAGAGATGATCGTTGCCGCCGGTCCAAACGACCCAGGTGTTACGGCCTTTGATTTCATCCGCTGTCAACTGGATGACACCGGCCTTATTCTGATCCATCAAGTGGAAATAATCCTCATCGGCCGCTTTGAAATCGCTCGCGGGACGGTTCGCCAGCCTCGCCTCGTCAAGTACGCTGCCGGCTCGCGGTCCTCTGGGCCACCACTGGTAAACAATGAAACCGGCGACAACTGATAAGACGATAACGACCGCAATGAGGTACTTGCGCCTGGATTTGATCATGAAAATCGCTCCTCTACTAAGTGCCGTGGTTAGACGATTCGCGGTCGTTCGCTCTTGCCCTGACCTGACCCGACCTGGTGGCTCGGTTCAATTAGTTATGTCCCGCTATCGAATTACATTTCCGGCACCGGCTTGGCCTAACGATGAACGTGAAAGCTGCGATAGTGCGGGTTGATCGCCTGGGCCATTCGTAAATACCGGTCACTGTTGCCATTTGCGTCTGCCGATTGATAGATGGTTGCGGCCTGAAAGAACAGGTGTGCATCGGCGGCGCCCGACGAGAGGGCTTGCCGCATAATCTCGAGCGCTTCAGCGAACTCACCCGCGCGATACAGCGACCAGGCCAGCGCGGCCAGGGTCGAGAAATTCCGGCGCAGAGCGATGTCCCGGCGCGCCCACTTAACGGCTTCCGCGCCATCTTCCCGCACGTCCGCAAAGAAGTCGGCGAGGTGATGATAAAAGTGGACATCGCCGCGCTCGGCTGACTCGAGATATCCCGCGAGGGCCTTTTGGTAACAGCCTTCAGCTCGTTCGCGCTGCCCTAGACCTTCATAGAGTTCGCCGAGGGCTTGTTGAAACTCAGGCCTGGGTGCGCGCACAATCACTCGCTCATAAAGCTGTGCGGCTTCGGCAAACTTTCCTTCCGCGCCCAGCAACTCTGCCTTGTGGTCGTCGACCAGCCAGTAACCCGAGTAAGCGCGGTCGGCGCGATCGTAATGTGCCGCTGCTTCTTGATAACAGCCCTGTCTTAGCTGCAACACACCTCGTTGTAATTCGACCCACGCGTAGTGGCGCATCTCTTTAGCGGTGAGCTCGTCTTCGGCTTCGATATACAACTGCTCGGCGGCGGCAATGTCACCCATCTTGAACTTGAAGTATGCGAAGCGAGCAAGATTGTCCCAGGTTAGATCTTCCTTGATGACCGCTTCGTATCCTGCTCTGGCCTCCTGGTATCGGCCTTCCTGGAAATCGAGATCGGCGCGGAGCGCTCTGCCTTGAATCGTGTCGCGCAGATCGCGGCCTGTTTCCAAATCGTCACGCACAGCAGTCAGACGATGAAATTTGAAATCGAGATTTGCCTTGAGGAAATATAGATCCGAAGCGGGACCAAGCTCTGCAATAGCACGTTGCAGAGACTTCTCGGCAACATCAAAGCCGTCCAGGCTGCCGCTCAGCGAAGCGCGCTGGTAAACGAGATAGACGTACTTCGTTGCCCGTTCACTGTCTATCGGCGGAGCAAAAGCGCCGGCCTCGAGCTCGCCGATAGCCTGATCGATCCGATCCAGTTCGATTTCGAAATCAGTCCGCTTATTCATGGTCATGTTACGGAAGCCAACGCGAGGACAAATGGGCATCGATCACTGGTTAGCAAACCGCCCGTTGTTTTGGGCGCAGAGCCGGGTGATTACCAGGGCTTTGCCAAATAAGGAAAGTCGTCGGAAAACTCAGCGTCATTCTTCAGAGGATTTGGCGGTGTCTTGGGTTCAATAGGCGCCTGGTCCCATAAAGACTGATCGTTGAGCAAATCAAGATGATACTTCTGGCCCTTGAATTCGGCTTCCATGTCCAGAAACATGGACAGGAACCGCGTTGCCACTTGATCCTCCGGGCGTCGACCGAAGGGCCAGGTGCCGGTGGTGTCCATATCGATCGCACAAACATTCGGCACGAAAATCTCGATCGGACGTCTCAAAGGGATATTCAGGCCCTTCGGGTTCCAACTGTCGTCAGGCATATTCAGTCGCTGGAACAACGTCTTACGAACACGGGGAAAGGCTTCGACGACCAGCGCGTACGTCTTGTGCACCGAAACCGGTGAGTTGTCGTGATCGAAAGAAGTTTGGAGGCCCAGCGCGCTGATTGATGGTCCAAACCCCCAACCGAGATGGGCTAGCCGTTTGATGAAGTGCGGCGCGAGCCAAAAATTATTGGCGCCCATTTGCCGGTTGTCTTCGCGTTCGCTCAGAGCCGCATCGGCGAAAGGCTGGCCGTCGGTATCGACCAGCTTGTACTTCTTTAACTCTTCGTCGAGTTTGAAGGCGTCAAGCAGAACCAATGGATGTTCCAGCCAGAATGGGTGATCGGGGATCGTTTCGACTTTGTTCGCGGCTTTCAAGACCCAGCTTTCGCCCCAGGTGTTGACGATGCGATTCTCGGCGGGTGCCTTGGTAATAAACGCCAGCGGAATTTCCAGAATGATGGCGTTAACATTCTTGCCCGCCTGGCAATCTATGCCGCTGTAAACGAAGCGAAAGTTACCATTGTCATCTTTGCGGAACTTATCGCCGTTCCAGGTCAGGGGACCGGGAGGCAGGTTTTTCTTGACGCCGTGATAACCCCATTCGGGAAAGGCGGGATCAAAATTGAAAAGATCGTTTCCTTCCAGTTCGAGCAGCGTCTTCGGAATCTTCAGTTCGCGCGCTTCAGCCATCGTGTGCGGCACGTGATAGAACTGCGGCGCATAATTAATAGAACGGAAGAAACCCGTCAGATCGTTGAAGAAGGCATCGTCACGACCGCCGATGAAGGTTTTGATCGCAAACCCGTCGGGCGTGTCGATCGTCAAGACCTTGTCTACGTCGACCACGGTCGAAAAACTTCCGCCCGGAAAATTTATAAATCTTACCGTGGCACGATTATCCTGATCGGTAGTTACACGAATCTCTGAAGAGTGCAACGGTCCCAGGTACTTGTCCTTCAGCTCGTCGAAATACCTGAGCAAGGCTTTCAGGCTATGGTCTTCCTTTGCCGGCGGGACCACTCTGGGCTCGGCAGATATCCGGATCCGATAGAGCATGTCGTGATCCAGAACGCCCGGCTCCGGCACCGAAGCAAACGTGAGGGCAATCAGAACCTTCTCCCCGCCGTCGGTATCGGCGCTCGGAAATCCGAACAGATCGTAAAGATCGGCAGCGCTAACATCGATGTCGGAAAAAATAGAATTGACGGCGTTGGGATCGTTGTGGTCCGCCATGTGGGGGCTCCTTCTGTCAGGTCTCGCGCTAGTCAGATCCAGGAGAGATTCTTCGGGAGACTAGCCGGGGAAGTTGAAGTGATCGGGTTACCTAATGCTGAAACGGCGTCACTATACTCGGCGCTCTACAGGCTGTCAATATTTCGATGACACGGTTCTTGTAAGCTGACCGATCCTGTTGAGCTGTATATCTTAGATGATCTCGAAGCAGTCACAACTAGCTATGCCGATCAACAGAAATCCAATGCGTGAGAGCACCTCTATTTGGTTCTACTACTGAATATGAGTTAGCGTCCGAATTCAGTTTCGTGTTTCCTTTGCGCGAACAAAAACGATCCACGAAATCACACGAACAAAACTCTGCACTTCGTGTATTTCGTGGATCGTCTTACCTGCTGCGGACCGATTCGGGCCGGAAGTACTTTACGCAACCGAAATCCACCAGCGCGATGCCGGCATCATCAGTGAAGAGGTAATTACCCCAATGCGGATCAGCATGCACTGCCTCAAGCTTAGTTCGTATGACTTCGTGGATCGTTCGTTTTGTCCAGGAAAAGGAAGACGATCCACGAAGTCACACGAACCCACACGAACCAAAATAGATCCGACTCGAGATAGTTGTGACTTTTGAGGCAAAGCTGCATCACAGACTACGTTGAAAAGCGACTTTGAGCTCCGACTAGAATTGAAACTTGAGGCCCAGCCGGAGTGACGAGGGGTACTGAAAGATCGTGCCTTGCCCATAGAAAGGGTTTGGGAATTGGATCGCGTTGGCGCCTGGGATACCACTGTTGATTCTCAACGTATCGTCCTGCCTCACCGCCCGCTGGCTGTTAAAGACATTGAACCAATCAAGTTGGATCCGCAGCTGACGACTTTCACCCAACTTGATCGGATAGTGGGCGCCGAGATCCAGGTTGAAGGTTGCCGGGGTGCGATTGCGGCCAGTGAGCGGATTGATGGCCGTGCCGCGCTGAACGGCGAAACCTTCGTTGTCGCCGTTCACTGGATGAGGAATCAAGGCGTTGAACGGTATACCTGACTGAAGCCGGAATGACCCGCTTACCAGCAGGGTCCACGGCGTTCGATAACTGCCATCAAACTTCAGCTGATGCGGACGATCGTTCGGCAGACGCCCGTAGGTGTTCGCCAGCAAACTCTGAAGATCGAAAGCAGAAGTGAGATTCGGCAGAGCCAGACCGGTGTCGTTGCGGTAGAAGCCTTCGTAGTTGCCAATCAGACTTGAATACACGTAAGAAGCGATCAATTGGTAATTTCTGGTGAACCTTTTGCTAGCGGTGAATTCAAGCGCGCGGTAGTAGCGACGGGCGCGGCCGAAGCAGCCGAAGGCCGACTCACAAGCCAGGCGTTCACTCGCGCCTTCGCCCGGATTGAACAGGAAGTAGGTGTTACCTTCATCGAATGATGCATCCTCGATTACCGTGCCTTGCGCGCGATAAATACCGCGCAGGCCCAGCACCAGGTCCCGGGCTACTTCATATTCCATACCGGCCGCATATTCGTTCACCGTTTGCGGCTTCAAATCCGCATCAACCGGTTCCGCCCCACAACAACTGCCGAAGTCCGCTGTGACCGTGGATCCTGCCGGTGCGTTCAGCCGATTGACCTGGGCGGAAGAACTTATCGAAACATTTCCCAACGCGAAATAAGTAGCCAGGGGTATGGGCGCCTCCAGAAACCGCGCATAGTTCACGAACAGTTTGCCTTTACCCTTGCCGGTAAAGTCCCAGATTAATCCGAGGCGCGGTTGCAAGTTGTCTTTGAAGTTGTTGAGCTTCAGATAGATTGATTTTCCGCTGTGTATTTGCTGATAGTCCCAGCGCACGCCCACATTTAACTGCAGGTTCCTGGTCACACGAAAATCATCCTGAACATAAAAGCTCTCGGCGTCGGTGGTGAGGAAATCGCCGCCGGTACTATCAAATGTCCTGGTGATATTGGTTGCCGACCGAATCAGAAAAGGGTTGGTGCTGAGCTGAGCGGCCGTCAAGCCTGTGTTTGTTGTCGCGCTGGTGATCCCAGCAGGCGCCAGACCGGCAGCAATCAAAGCATTGACCCGATTTGTCAGAGCGCCAACCGGGCAGACGATTGTGCCGCCCTGGACCGTGCAAACCCCGAATCTGTTACCTACGTTGAACCCCTCGTAAACAACACCCGTCCCGAAATCACGGGTCGGCCCGGTAAAGCGAGAAATGAGTTTCAGTCTGTTCTGAGTAAACCCGAACCCATATTTCAGGGTGTGACTACCAAGAATATTTTGCAGCCTGGCTTGGGCTTCATAGCGGTCCCGATTCTGATTAGTTATGCGACCACTAAATCCCTGACGGGCAAAACCACGTTCCAGCGACCCACCCCGGCCATCAACGAACGCCAAAAAACCGGTAGAGCCCCCGAAGTTAACATTGGTGTCGGTAACCGGAAGTACCGCGCCGTTCCGCACGATCGCGAAGTTGTCTGTCACAGCTTCCGTTTGCGCAACTGTCGCTGAGGCCCCGAGGTTGTAACGCTGGTGATGAACTCCGAAAGCAAACTCACCGATCCATTTCGGTGTGATGGTCGAGTTCAGGCGCACGATATAGTTATCGCCACCGAATTCAGCTTTCCCAACAAAGGAGTTTGGGTCGGCGCCAAAGCCGGCCACCGCGGGGCCCCCGGCGCCGGCACTGGAAATGCGAAAGCCTGAGACTTTCGTGAAATCAGCAAAGGTCGAAAAGGTTAACGTGTGCCTTTGGTTTGGGGCGTAGGTTAACTTGCCGGCGTAAAAGGGCGTCGTGACTTTGTTACTGACGGGCCGGCGAAATGTCTGAGTAAGATAGGAGTTCTCGCGCCGCTGGGGATTGAAGGCGCCAAAGAACCAAAGCTTTTCTTTTTTGATGGGACCGCCCAGGTCGAATCCAGCGTCAAGCTCTGAGAAACCATTCGGGGCTGAGCCGTTGAATGGAAAGTATTTCGTCCCGCGCACGATTTGCCTGGTCGTAAAGTAAGCAAAGACATCGCCGTGTAGATCGTCTCCTCCGCTCTTGGTGAGAACGTTAAAAATGCCGCCAGTCGCCAGGCCGTACTCGGCTCCGAAAGCGCCTGTCTTGATCTCGACTTCCTGCACGAACTCGAAAGGCAGGTTGGCGCCTGAACCGCCGAACATGGGGTCAGTAGTGTTTACCCCATCGAGAATGTAGCCGTTCTCAAGACCTGAAGATCCGGCCACTGATGGATCGCGATCGCGGCCGGACTGGTCTCGCAAACCTGAGCGCGCGACGCTTGGGGCAATTGTGTATATCGACTGGACCGTACGCTGAGTGGTGAAATTCGAAAACTGCTCGGTTGAAACGTGGGTGCCGCTGGTGTTGCTGGCTATATCCACGACCGCACGAGAAGTGCCGTTGACGGTAACGATGGCGGTCGCGCCCGCGGGTTCGAGTTGAATCGGTACGGTGGAGGTCTTCGAGAGATTCACGTCCACACTGGACCTGGCCATCCTCGCAAAGCCGGCCGTGGCTTCGACGGTAACAGTGTAGCTGCCGGGCGGAAGATTCAGGATACGATAACGACCGTCGTTATCTGTCGTTGCCGATTGTGCACGGATCAAGTTTGGACTGGTCGCAGTGATAGTAACGGCGGGTACTACCGCGCCGTTTGTGTCAGTGACAAAGCCTTCAATTGTCCCGGTAGTGCTTGTTTGAGCTGAGACAGGGGAACCCGCAAACGACATACACAAGATGAGCGCAGTGATGACCAGTTCTGTTCGGAGCGTCATGGGAAACGGCCTCCTCCAGGTGATAAGACATGGGTTTTAGCGGCGAGGTTCCGGGAGAAATCATCCGAAGTCTCTTATCAACTCTAGATCGTTAACACCCGCCAGCAATCGAGCTTATCATCAGAGGACCGATACTAAAAGAACATTTGTCGACGTGACGTGAACGAGCTCGTCGGGTTTCGGCGAGCGTTCAGAATTCTATTGCTGATGACTTTACAGACAGTTAATCCGAGAGGCCGACGCGTCGCGCGAGATCCTGGAAGCGCGGATCGTCATGAAGCACGTCAAATTCCCACTCACCGCGCAGCCATATCAACGTCTGATCACGCGCAGCGTAAGCTTTTTCGAGTAACGCGAATGCCTGATCGCGCTCGCCCAACGCGACATGAACCGTTGCCAACGTCACCGGTGAGAGGTATTCCTTTCCCGACTCGTATCGCTCGATGAGCTCTCGAGCCTTATCGCGCTCGCCCAAATGCGCGTAAGCCGCGGCCAGAAGTATTTGCGTGCCAGCATTGTTCTTACCCAGCTTGATCGCCTCCTGGTAGGCGGCGATGGCTTCCCGATACTGCCCAACCCTAACGGAAAGCGTGCCGACGCGTTCGTACGAGCCGGGATGGCTCTTGTTCAGTTCAAGGATCTTCTTCGCCAGATCAAGCGCCTCGGCGTTTTGGCGGTACATAGCCAGCGAAATGAGGCGCGCTTCGCTGGCCGACATCGATAGAGGGTCGAGATCTCTGGCGCGCTCGAGTTCGGCGACAGATTCCTCAAGCCTCCGGTGGTTCGCGTAATATTGACTGTAGAGACGATGCGCGGCTACGAGGTTTGGATTCAACTCAAGAGCGCGCTTAATCTCGCGCTCAGCAGCCGCCCAGTCCCAGGCATCTATTTGGATACCAGCCACGGCGAGATGAGCTTCAGCGAGGTTGTCATCCAATTCGACCGCCTTGAGCGCCGCAGCTTCAGCTTTGGGGCCAAACTCTTTCTGTGGCAGTACGTCATTAGTGATAAGAGCACTGTAACTGTTCGCCATCTGCGCATAGACGAGCGCGTAACCGGGATCAACCGCAATAGCCTGTTGGTAGTATTCGATGGCTTTCTTTGTATTCTCGTCTCCGCCCTTAACCCAAAGAGCGCGACCCTTGAGGTAGAGATCAAACGCCTGGGGGTTGACGGCCCGGACCTGGGTGAGTTGCTGCTGCTCGGCGTCCGTCAGACGCAGACGTAACTCCCGAGTAATCTCCTGGGTCATCTCCGACTGCATCGCCAGGAGATCGGATGCTTTGCGAGTGTACTGTTTCCCCCAGATTTGCTTTCCAGTATGGGCGTCAACCAATTCGATATTAATTAGGAAATTGTCGGCCAGTTGCGCTATGCGACCGGTGACGATGGCATCGACGCCCAGGTTCTTCGCCACCTCCTGCGGGTCTGCCTCTTTGCCTTTGTATTTGAAACTGGAATATCTGGCGATCACCGTTAGTCCCGGGACCGGAGAAAGGTTGTTGGTCAGACTCTCGCTGAGCCCGTCAGAGAGATACTCCATGTCGGGGTTGTTGCCTGCATTAGTGAATGGCAAAACTGCTATCGAATGAACTGTAGCCTTTCTGCCGAAATAGAAGTAGCTCCCCGCCATGATCGCTATTACCAGCAATGCCGCAATGATCGCCACGACACGCTTGTGACGACTAACCTCGTTAACGAGATATTCGGCACTTGATACTGGGTGGAGTGGCTGAGTGCCCTGGGCGATGACTTTGGGAGTGGTGGTTCTCGCTACAGTCAGCGCTTCCAGTGGTCCTGCTCCAAACTTTTTTTCCGCTCCCGGAGATCGCTGCAAACGCGCTTCAATTTCCAACTCTCCCTTAAGACTCTTCAAATCCAAGGCCAGCTCCCTGGCTGCTTGATATCGCTCTTTTCTACTCTTCCGCAGCGTTTTGATCACGATGCGCTCGAACTCGGAAGATAACCCGTCGAGAGGTTGCGCAAACACAGGCGGCGGGCTTTCCAGAATCGAGACGACCACATGACTGGGTGTCTCTCCTTTAAACGGAACCTCACCGCTGACCATCTCATAGAGGACGACGCCAAGACTCCATAAGTCCGTCCCCGCGTCCACGTCTCGCCCTCGAGCCTGCTCAGGCGACATGTACTGAACGGTTCCCATTACCATTCCCGGATCGGTCTTTAAGTGGGCGCGCGTTTCCGCCTCGCTGTCGACGGCGCCCGCCGGGAGCTCGGTCAATTTCGCGAGACCAAAGTCCAGAACTTTTACATAACCGTCGGCGCGCAGCATGATGTTTTCAGGTTTGATATCCCGGTGCACGATGCCCGCCGCGTGTGCGGCTTCCAAAGCGCCGGCAACCTGAATTGCTATCTCGAGCGCTTCGGACGGACTGATTGGCGCCGCAGTCATGCGCTGACGGAGAGTCTGGCCATCAACAAACTCGGTGACGATGAACTGCGTGGCATTGATTCGTCCAATCTCGTGAATGGTTATGATGTTGGGATGATTCAGGGCCGATGCTGCGCGCGCTTCTTGTTCGAAACGATGAACACGCTGAGCATCGATGGTAAATTGTCGTGGCAGGATCTTGAGCGCGACCTGCCGTCCCAACCTGGTGTCCTGGGCGAGATACACCTCTCCCATCCCACCTATGCCCAGGATGGATTTAATCTTGTAAGGACCAACAGATTGGCCCGGGCCGATGCCCGAGGAGCCCTGGGTCAGCATCTCCGCCGCAAGATCGAATGCCGGCGTCTCGATAAAGCTTTGCCCTTCCTCATGAGCGGAAATGAGCGCTTCGATTTCGCTGCACAAATCCTTATCTCCCGAGCACGCCTGCGCCAGGAAGGCGGGTCGCTGTCCGGGGTTCTGCTCTAGAGCCAGGTGGAACAGCCGATCAATCTGTTGCCAACGTTCGGGGTGCATAATGCTGTTGTTGAGGAAATACTGTTGGGCTCCGCACAAAACGCACAGAAGCCATGGTTCCCGCTATCTAACGCGAGAACTGCGCTGCAAACCTCTAATAAAGGGCGATTCAATCACTGGGTGATTTCCTTGCGCAGCCAGGCTTTGGCAAGGGTCCAGTCGCGCATTACCGTGCCGGGAGAAACTCCGAGTACTTCCGCAGTCTCATCGATCGAGAACCCGCCGAAGAACCTCAGCTCAACCAGCTGGCTTTTTCGCTCGTCTATGGTCGCCAGGTTTTTCAGCGCTTCATCCAGGGCCACTATTTCAGCACTGCGCCTCTCAGAGACAAGCATTCCTTCGTCTAGGCTCACCTGTTGCGCGCTGCCTCCTCGTTTTGCATAGCCGCGATTCCGCGCGTAATCGACCAAAATACGACGCATCATCTGGGCGGCGATGCCGAAGAAGTGCGCGCGGTTCTGCCAGTGCACATCCTTTTGGTCGACGAGCCTGACAAACGCCTCGTTGACGAGCGCCGATGTTTGCAGGGTGTGGTCTTGCCTTTCCCGATTCATGTACTGATGAGCCAGGCGGTGAAGTTCCGTGTAAACGAGCGGCATTAGCTGGTCGCGTGCAGTCTCGTCGCCGTTGCCCCAGGCAATTAGTAGTTGGGTCACTTGCTGTGGCGACGGTGTCATGCGAATGAGAGCGTTGGTGCGATTTACATAACGGCGAAATTCCGCGAATTATATCATCGAGTTGTGAACTTTCGCCCACGAAAATCAGGAAGAATTTGCGTTTTACCTGCGGCGAGGCTTTGCGTCCAAAGTCCGAATTTTCCCTGACGACTACGACAGGTTCTCAGTTAGGCCCCAAGGGGGCAACGACCTCCAGCCTGTATAGACCGGGGTTGCCGCTTCGGCTACCCTGGGTAACGACAGCGATATTGTCCTCAACCGCGTTGCGGTTGAAATTTCTTTTCTTACTAG
>JAWWPL010000034.1:0-7346 GCA_033850605.1 Blastocatellia bacterium
CACACAATTTCCCCAGAACCAAGTGTCAGCTCGAATTGACTACATAGGAAAGTTGGTTCTCAATAGAGGTAATCCCCCGAAACAAATTAGGAGGCTCATGATGAAGACAAGGCGCTTACCGAATAAAATCGTGGTTGTTATTTTAGGGCTCGCTGTGCTCTCTGGAATCGGGCTGGGCGGCAGCGCGAATGGCCAGGATCGCCGCAACCGCAGATGGGATGGTTATCCAAACTGGGGCGGGTCTTATGATCTACGCCAGACGGCTTTGAATGCCGGTTACAACGAAGGCTCGGCGGAAGGCCGCCGCGATCGCGACCGAGGCCGGCACTCTGACTATTCGAGTTTCAGCTCGTTCCAGAAAGCCACGAAGGATTACAGTCCCCGGCTGGGCGACCGGGAACTGTACCGGCGCTATTTCCAGCTCGCATTCTCGAGAGGATACGAAACGGAAAATCCCGGTCAAATCCGTAACGATCGCAACGACCGAAATGACCGGAACAACGATCAGGGTCGCAATCGCGACAACAACCGGCAAAGCCGCGGTCGCAATTGGGATCGCTATGGAAGCTATGGCGGGTCTTACCAATTGCGCCAGACGGCGCTGAATGCCGGATACAACGAGGGCATAAAACAGGGTCGCAATGATCGTAGACGTGGGCGGCGAACTAACTACCAGGACTTCAGCGCCTACCAGAACGCCACTCAGGACTACAGCTCGAAACTCGGTGACCGCGAGCTGTATCGCCGATACTATCGCGAAGGGTTCGAGAATGGGTATGAGGATGGGTACAACGGTGGTTAGGATTCTGCTGAATAGCAGCGCGACGACGAAGGGGCCGCGCGAAAAGCGGGGCAGTAGCCCGACCGTTAGGAAGGGCTCCCGTTTCATTGAGATCAATCCCCCAAAGCCTCGCAGCGGCGAAATATATCTCTAATCCTCGCGGCTTCGCCGCTTGATGTGCGGAAAGGCTCTGCCTTTCCGATCAATCTCTTTTCATATGAGGAGGCTATGCCTCCAAAGTTGCCGGAGGCGCAGCCTCCTCCCAAGGTCCGGGCTTCACGGAAAGGCAGAGCCTTTCCGCACATCAAGCGGCAGAGCCGCAAAAGCTAAACAGCTTGCATGCGTCCCTGACCGACCCGCACCTGACTATTGGAACTCTTCATTACCCTTTACGGACTGAGCCTACTCCACTCCCGCCAGCACCACCTCCAACAACAAAATCTTCTTAATTCCCTTATAAAGCGGTTCGATCTCGCAATTCTCCGCCAGGCTGTGGGCGCCGTCGCAGGGGCCGGCGCCGGTGGATATTGATGAGATGCCTTGGCGCAGAGCCGCACTCGAGTTATTCGAACCGGCATTGCCAATCGGCGGATCGAAACCCATCACCCGGTGCACGGCTTCCGAGATGCGCACCAGATACGATTCGCGATGACCAGGAATGACCGCCGCTGGTGATGCGCCGATAATGTCGGTCTTAACTTTCATGCCCACCCGAGCTGCTTCCTCATTCAGAATGATTTGAATTTGCCTTTCCAGATCGGCGAGCACTTCATTGCTGGTCGAACGCAGATCAACTGTGAACCAGGCATCAGAGGCTTTAGCGTTCACCACTTCCGAGCCACCAAGCATTCCTATATTCAAATTCGAAGAAGGTCTGGTGGGCACCTTTAATTGATAAATGCGATCGATAGCGCGCGCCAGTGGCAGCGACGCCGAATAGGGCGGCGTTTGCGAGCGCGTGTGGCCGCCCGGCCCGATGAAGTGGTGGCGGTACCAGTTGATGCCGATCCCCGCATAGGTGAAACCTTCGTAGCCGCCATCAAGTGCGACGTACTGATCAATTTTTCCTTTGTTCTCGGCAACGAAAGCCCGCGCGCCGTTCATGGTCGTCTCTTCCTGAACCGTGAACACGAACACGAGATCGCCTTTCGTTTTAACCTTTGCATCATTCAGAGCGCGAATCGTTGCCAGCAGGGCTTCGACATTCCGTGTGTCGTCGCCGATGCCGGGCGCATAAACTCTTCCATCGCGGATGGTTGCTTTGA
Source organism: Blastocatellia bacterium (assembly GCA_033850605.1). GTDB lineage: Bacteria > Acidobacteriota > Blastocatellia > Pyrinomonadales > Pyrinomonadaceae > UBA11740. The sequence continues at coordinate 2,047 of JAWWPL010000034.1, forward strand.
TCTGCAGACCGGGTTGGAAGACCGTGTCCAGATGTGCGTCAAAGACGATCACCGGTCCACCACCAGCGCCTTTGCGCACGGCAATCAGATTGCCGGTTGAGTCATAATGAATGTCATCAAGATGGTACTTGCGTAAAAGACCTTCGACATACTTCGCGCGTTGCTGTTCCTGCCCGGAAGGCGCGTTGATTTCAGTAATTGCGATCCATTCCCGCAGAATGCTTTCGTGGTTGCGTTCGATATGGTCATTCGCAGCCTTTATATCGAGGCGATTGGATAACGCCTTTACTTGTTCGATGTATTGAGCCACGCTCTTGACTTGAGCAAGCGCCGGAGTCGTCACTAGTCCAAGGACAATAAAAAGGAGAATCGATTTGCGCATGTGGTTTCCGCCAGTGTCGAATATAATCCGAGCTTCCTGGATTCTAAGTGTTTCTGTTCAGTTGTGAAAGACATAACCACAGTGGACACAGAGAAGAAAAGGAAAGCAGAACGAACAGAGTCCGAGCGGATTGGCGATAAATGACAACAGCCCAGAGCGTCAAATCGAAAGAGATTACTCCAGGCCCGCTCGCCGCATGGCTGGAGCGCGCGATACTCGGCGCGCTCTTTCTGTTTGTGATAGCGGCGCCGAATTCTATTGCCGCTGCTCAGTCGGCCTGGTTTCTCGGATTGCTGTTTTGGGTTTTGCGCTTCACGGTCTGGCCACGCCCTAAGCTCGATCGGACACCACTGGACTATCCCATGTTCGGGTTCTTTCTGCTCACCGGATTGTCGTCATTTTTGTCGTACACACCGATAGTATCCATCGGGAAGTTACGCGCCGCCTGTTTGTTCACTATCGTTTACCTGTTCGCGGAAAATGTTCGCTCGCAACGAGTGTTACGCATGCTAGTGATCGTACTCCTCGCGGCCTGCATGGTGAACGTCCTCTACACATTTGGCCAGTATGCTCTTGGACGCGGAGTGAAAGTTTATGGCGTCAGCGCGAACAGCCCGCTGGTTAGTACGAAGCGTGTCTCGCGCGCGAAGATTGAGTCGATACCGATTTTGAGTGGCGACACACTGGAAGAAGTTGATGGCCGGCCTTTGCGCAATGCGCAGGATCTGGTCGATGCTTTGAGTCAAACTTCGCCAAAGCCGGCTAACATCAAAGTCTATCGAGTCGAGTGGGTAGCCGTGCTGGAAGTCCCGCGCGGTCATTTGCTTCCGGGGACCGCGCCCGAGGAGCAGCTGGGCATACAGCGCTGGGGCAAGGGCCGCGACTGGCGCGCGACTGGTTTTTACAATCACTGGACCACCTATGCCGAGATGTTGCAGCTGGTTACTTCGCTGGCGATCGGTCTTTTTGTCGCATTGCCACGCAAGCGCAACCGAAACGGAACGCTGCTGGCTTTGGCGATTGTAGGGATGGGCGTCGCGCTGCTGCTTAGTGTAACCCGGGCGTCCTGGCTTTCGCTGCTGGTTTCCGCGACTTTGATAACTGCGCTTAGTGTCAGCCGGAAAAAACTCATTGTGATTGGCGCATGTGCGTTGCCGTTAATTCTGGTCGGACTATTTGTCCTGCAACAGAAGCGTCAGGTCGGGTTTTTTGATCAGAAAGACGATTCAATCGTCTGGCGTCAGCGCGTCTGGCACGACGGATTTCATTTGCTGACAAGTAACCCTCGGCACCTGCTGGTAGGTGTCGGCATGGATTCGATCAAGGCGCACTGGCGCGAGTGGGGCTTGTTCGACAATGGCCGCATGCCCATGGGCCACATGCATTCCGACTATTTGCAGATTGCGCTCGAGCGGGGCGTGCCGGCCCTGATCGTTTGGCTGATTCTGCTGGGGACGTATGCGCGGATGTTGTGGCGCGTAAGACGTCGTGTCGCGCCTGAGAATTGGATCGAACGAGGGATTGTTATTGGGGCCCTCGGCGGGCTGGTGGGCTTTATGTGTAGCGGCCTGGTTCATTACAACTGGGGCGATTCGGAAGTGGTGATGATTTTTTATTTGATTATGGGGTTTAGTTTGGTGGTGGAGCGGCTATCGCGCGAGCAGGAAAGTGCTGTTGCTGCCTTAAGGTGAAAGAGGCCAGCTCGTGATGCGGCAATGCGATCCACTAAACCACGCGAAACAACGCGAACAGATAGCAGCGAAGGGTTCTCACGAGATAAAGCCGCCTGAAGGCGGAACTCCCAAACGTGATCCTCAGGCGACCTGGCGCGGGACTTCGCTCATTAATGCAAGTAGGTTCCCTTCAGAGTCACGAAAATCCGCTAGCCAAAGATCATAGTCGGGCATGGGTGCGACCAAGTGCGGCTTTACGACAAACTCAACCCCGCGCGCTTTGAAGGTTTCATATACCCGCTCAATGTCGTCCACCTTGTAGTAGATGATCGAGGCTGGATGATCCAGATCCGGCCGATCTGCAACGCCCAACATCAAACGAATGCCATCACAGTCAAAGAATGCCATGGCGGGCGTCGCTTCAAACAGAAACGTCATGCCGAGCATGTCGCGATAGAAAGCGATCGCGCGATCGAGGTCCTTCACGTTAACGAAGATTTGGCCGATGCGCGACAAAGTCGGGCCGATTGGTATTGGGTTAGTCACGATTTTGCTCCTCTCCGAGGCCTAAGCGGCTTTCGTATAGCACGGCTATTGACGTATTATCAACATCCTTCAGGAAAAGAGACGATTTGATGAAAAGATTTGTGCGGGCTGCTGCATTTGTAATTGCCCTCCTAACGGTTTCCGGCTTCACCGAATGCTACAAGCCGGTGACGAAAAGCCAGATGCCTTCGTATATCAAGACGGTAGCGGTGCCGGCATTTCAAAACAACGCTCTGCGCTTCAAGATCGAGCATCGCTTTACCGAAGCCGTGATGACTGAGTTGATTCACCGCGGCCATGGCTTGCGCGTGCAGAGCGAGCGCGAGGGCGCGGACGCAGTGATTGAAGGTACTGTCAAGAGTTTTGGATTTTCCGGTGTCTTGCTGGACGACAAAGGCCGCGCGCGTATCTTTGAAGTGACTATTACGGCGGCAGTGACAGTTCGCGACCAGCATGAGAACCGAGTGCTCTATGACAATCAGAATTTTGTTTTTCGCGGCGAGTTCGAATTCGCCAACGACCCGCGCAACTTCTTCAATGAAGAAGACCCGGCCGTGCAGCGCATGGCGCGCAGCTTTGCCGAATCGGTCGTTTCGACTCTGATCAACGGGTTCGGCGTCAAAGAAGACAAGTAGGTGGCACAGACTTTAGTCTGTGTTTTCGGAGTCAATTACCACTCCCATGAGATCTGGTGGCCCTCTCCCTTTGGGAGAGGGTCGGGGAGCGGGCTTTATCGGCGTCATGCTTCGGACCCTCCCCTAACCCTTCCCAAAGGGAGGGGAAGAAACAAGGAAAGCGTAGACTAACTTAATCAAAATCACAGACTAGAGTCTGTGCCAACTCCAAAAAAAATGCCGGTTCGCGCACCCAAAGATCTCACGCAATCGCTAAAGCAGGGAAAGATCGAGCCGGTTTATTTTCTGTTCGGTCCGGAAACGTTTCTCCGGGATGAAGCCGCGCGCGCGATCGCGGACGAGGCGTTGCGGAATACACTGCTGCGTGAATTCAACGAATCGTCATTTAACCTCCTGACCGACGACGTGGCTTCAGCGGTGGCCATCGCGGAACAACTGCCGATGATGTCGGATCGACGTGTGATCCGAATCAGGAATTTCGGCAAACTCCGTGAAGCCGACGAAGCTGTCATGGTTAAGTACCTCGAGCGGCCGGTCGAATCGTCGGTGGTCATTTTCTCGGCTGATGACCTGGACAAGCGCAAGAAGCTGGCCAAGTCGTTAATGGCCGGCGCCGCCTTCGAGTTCCAGCCGCTGAAAACCAATGAGCTGCAAACCTGGATTAAATCTCATCTGAAGAAGTTGAAGGTTGAGATTGAACCACGGGCCGGACATCGCATACTGGCAATGGTGCGCAGCGATCTGCACACGCTGACCAACGAACTGAATAAATTGGCGGCGGCCTCTTTACCCTCAGGCCGGATTACGATTGAACTGGTAGACGCGTTGATCAGCCGCTCCCGCGAACACCTGAACTGGGAGTTGAGCGACCACATAGTGGCGGGCGATCGTCCGGCGGCCCTTAAGACGCTGCACGACCTGTTGGACGACGGAGTCGAACCAGTCTTGCTGATCGGATTGATTGCCGGCACTTACCGGCGCATGGCCCTGGCGCAAGCGCTCCTGATGCAGGGAGCCGCGCCGGGAAAGATTTTCAGCGAAGTGCGAATGCCGCCGTTCAAACAGGGCGCCTATCTCGCGATGCTAAAAAAAACCAATTCGCGTACCGTAGCCCAGAGGATCAAGCTAATCGCGGAAGCCGACCTGGCGATCAAAACTTCCAAGGCCACGCCGCGGATGCAGGTTGAGATGCTGGTGTGTGAGTTGATGAGTTAGTCCTGCTGGCGACAAAATAAGATCCACGAATTCACACGAAACAACTCGAAGCGCAGCCTTTTGTTCAAGTGATTTCGTGTGAATTCGTGGATCGATCCTGTTTGCTGCCTCATCACGCTGCAAAAAAAGAGGCGGACCGGTTAACGATCCGCCCTCACACTTCTCGAAAATCTTTCGCTGATAAACCGCAGGCTAAAGCCCGAACTTTAAACTGGGCCACCCACCCTATTTCGCGCTTGCCTGAGTTACCCGAACCGTCAAACGCGATTTGTGCCGTGCGGCGGCGTTGCGATGCAGGGCGCCCTTCTTTACGGCCTTGTCGATCTCGGAAACCGTTGTCGGAAGCAGTGAACCGGCTGCCTTTGCGTCGCCATCGTCGAGGGCGGTGCGCAGTTTCTTGATCGAAGTGCGCAACTTGGTGCGATTGTTCCGATTGATAAGGCGCCGGCGCTCACTTTGACGCACACGCTTTTCTGCTGATTTATGATTAGGCATGCAAAATCTCCATTAATTCAGTACTTTGACGCTGGCGAATGGCCGAGGCGCGAAGTTAGAGATTATGGGGAGCTGACTTAACGCTGTCAAGGCGAGGCGTTAACGGGTACTGGTTCATTTTCAATGTTGTACGGTCAAACTGATTTAGAACCCTGATCGACCGCATGTTATGATCCCTTCATGACCAAGCGGCCACCCAAAGAGACTAACGTACTAGCGAAGTATATTTTAGACGTTACGACCGGGGCCGCTGAGAAGATCGAACCACCTAAGAAGAATCCTCATGCACAGGCGCTATCCGCTTTAGGGGCCAGCAAGGGCGGCAGAGCCAGAGCAGCGAACCTAACCGCACGG
>JAWWPL010000042.1:0-16602 GCA_033850605.1 Blastocatellia bacterium
CCAATCCGTGGAGTATTGAATAACAAATTGCATGTCGATCGGCGCAATCAAATTTCCGGGCCGCCCTGTCACAACACGCTGCCGCCCTGTCACAAACCGCAAGCCCCAAACTGATTAAGGTCGTACCCTGCCGAAAGTCCACCTGACCTGTTCGGCACGCTGAGACTTTTCGAGTGAGGTGCGGGCATGAAAACAGGATCCTGGTTTAGCATCGCGGGTACATTTAGTTTGCTGGCTTCGATTACCTTTATGCAGCATAAGGTTCTGAGCTTCGCGGGAAACGGAAGCTCTGCAACTCCTGATCCGGTCGAGTTGTTACCTGTTTCAAATCCGCAGAGTCCTACGGAATTGGAACAAGCGTATCTTGATTCTTTCAGCATCCTAAAGTACGCGAACAAGTGCAGCGAGTTTTATGGCGGCTCATCGGCGATTGCTGCGCTTAACGAGCTGACGAAGCAGATTCAACCGAAGCATCTTGATCGCCACATTGGAATCAGAATGACCGGCGAATCCACCATCGTAGTGAGCGCGCGAACAGGCTTTACCTTTCGTCTATTCGAGAAGGCTGAGATAAACCTCGATGGGCCTTTTTATCGGGGAAGCGCCGCCTTCGTTCGTGGTCGCGTTCCTCAAATCGGCCCGTTCGAACCCAACACCCGAGAGGCGCGAGCGACTACCGTCTTGCATGAGTTAGGCCATCTGATTCGCGGGCGTAACGGCCAGTGGTTGTTGCCCAATGATGGTGAGGATTTTGGAAAGAGCGAGGCAAACACGCGACGGGTGCTTGATGTCTGTGGTGAGGAAATCCGAGCGCTTCACATTGTGAGCTTTGAGGAAGAGCTGCTCGGTGCACAATCTGCGACTTCTCCTGACGCCCACGCCTTCTGATTCGTTCGCAGGGTTTTGGAAGAGCGTCTCGTCCCTGAAGCACGCGCAAGCTGCGCGTGCTACATCGGAATAAAGGACGGTTTATCACCGCCACAGGCCGCTTTATCCCCGACCGCTTGCAATCAAAGAAACGAGGCCTCAAATTGGCGCGGGTCAATTCCTGGCAACCCCAAAGCTCAGACAAGCTACAGACCTGGTGTTGAAACCTTCGCGCCACTCGGATCGTTACACCAGGCGGTATTCATGAACGTTTCAAATAATACTCCTGAAGAACAGTCTCGAGCAGAACGTCTGCTACAGAAGTGGCCATTTCGTCTGGCTCTAATCTGGAGTGTCTGGACTGTCGTGGCATTTTTCTTTGCCACTCAGGTCTACATGCTTTATTACCGAGAGGAAAAGCCGGTCCCTTTCAGTCGCGCGCTGTTCGTGGAAGGTGTGGGTTGTTTTCTCTGGGCACTTGCAACCCCCTTCGTCTTGTGGCTGGCCCGGCGCTTCCGCATCGAAAGGAATAATTGGCGCCGCAGAGTGCCGCTCCACTTTTTAATGGGTCTGGGCCTGATCAGCTCTTTTTTGACCATCGATTATGTGGTTTATATGTTTGGCACAGGCCGCCCTTCGAATCTCACCTTCGTGCACATCGGGCAATTCCTCGTCTACAACGTCGACCGCGGCCTAATGACCTACTGGGTGATTGTGCTGAGCAGTCATGCCTTCAACTATTACAAAAGCTTCCGCAAGGGAGAGCTTAGCGCGGCGCAGTTGCGAACCCAGTTGGCCCAGGCACAGTTGGAAGCACTCAAGATGCAGCTGCAACCTCACTTTCTCTTCAATACGCTTCATTCAATTTCCGCCCTATTGAATAAGGATGTCGACGGAGCGCGCACTATGATTACGCGGCTGGGAGATTTTCTGCGGTTGACGCTCGAGAATTCCGGCGCCCAGGAAGTGCCGCTGCAGCAGGAGATCGAGTTCCTCAATGGTTATCTCGAGATCGAAAGGATCCGGTTTCAGGATCGGCTGACAACCAACGTTGATATTGACCCCGCGGTTTTGGATGTGCGCGTGCCAAATTTGATCCTTCAGCCGATTGTCGAAAACGCCATGCGACATGCGGTGGCTACGAACTCGAACGCGGGCCGAATCGAAATTGTCGCCACAGCCCGCAACGGCATGCTTCGCATCGAGGTCCGGGACAATGGTCCGGGATTACCTCCGGCTCCGGGCGCCACTAATTTGAAGCAAGGAGTCGGACTGGCCAATACCCGGGCCCGTCTGGAACGTTTGTATGGATCCAATCACCGGTTTGAGTTAGCGAACCGGCCGGCCGGCGGATTCGTGGTGACGCTTGAGATACCCCGGGTTGCGGAAATGTCTATCCCCAAATCCAACCTTTCTTCCTCCTGACTTGCTTCTGTTTTTTGTTCGGTTGTTCTCTGCGGCCCCTCAGCGTCCTCTGCGTCTCAGCGGTGAACAACCCTTCAAATACATTCACCGCAGAGGCGCAGAGGACGCTGACGAAGTTCGAATCAAAACACTTCACCTTACTTGCGTTGCGGTCCGATGCCCGCAAAAAAATCACTTCCAATGAAATAGGAACTAACCGGGCGACTCGGAGTGTAAGTAACCGCATCAAAGGACGCATAAGTCCGAAGCCTGTTCATTCTTTCGTAAGCAAAAGCATTTTTTTGTAGATCGTCGTCAGGAGTTGGAAACCTTTCGTTGGAACCGCTCGTAACGAGTGGCAGGGCACAACGTGTCTAAAGCAAAGGTTTCCGAAACGTCGAACGAGCTGATAATGCTGTTTTCGGCATTTGAGAGAGCGGTTTCGGGGATCGCCGGCCATACATCAACTCGTATAGTCTGACGGTGAGCAAAGATGACAGACTCAAAACGGATCCGGGTCATAGTCGTTGATGACGAGCCCTTAGCTCGAGGCATGGTCCGCGAGATGCTCGAACTCGATGCCGAAGCTGAAATTGTGGCTGAGTGCTCGAATGGGCACGAAGCCATCACCGCTATCCAGTCACTGACTCCCGATCTCGTGTTTCTGGATGTGCAGATGCCGGCGCTTGGCGGGTTTGACGTACTTGAGTCCCTCAAGTCTCAACACTTACCACGTGTCATTTTCGTCACTGCGTATGATCAGTACGCAGTGCGCGCATTCGAAGTGCACGCGCTGGACTATCTGCTCAAGCCTTTCGATCGCGAACGCTTTATGACCGCGTGGGAGCGCGCCAAGATTCAGATCGGCAAAGAGCAATTCGATCGACGCGACCAGCACATCATGGCTCTACTCGAAGAACTGAAGGCGGGTACGCGATACATCGAACGCCTGGTAGTGAAGACTGCCGGCCGCGTCTTCTTTCTGGATGTTGGAGATATCGATTGTATCGAGGCGGAGGGCAACTACGTCCGCGTTCATAACGGCCCCAGGTCTTACCTGCTGCGCGAGACTATCAGCGGTCTCGAGTCCCAATTGGATCCCAAACAATTCCTGCGCATCCATCGCTCAGCGATTGTGAGGATCGACAAGATCAAGGAGCTCCAACCCTGGTTCCATGGCGAGTATCATGTCATCCTCGAGGGCGGCAAAAAGCTTACTTTGAGCCGGAATTATCGAGCCAACCTGCAAGAGGCAGTTGGCAATTCGCTCTGAATAAGTTTGTGACCCCGACCCCAGCCGCTCCGTCCCCCGTTTTGTCCCACTCGTCACAAAGCTGATCCCCGGACTTCGAGACAATCGTATATTGCTCCTCATAACAGGCGATCTTGCCGTCGCTGTATTCGCGCCGGGCCGTTTGTTTCCAAGTCGCTGTTAGGGGTACCGCGTTTAGTCGGAAAGCGAAAAGAAGAAAATTCCGGCTCAAGGCGGTACTCCAAACGAACAAATAAGGGCATTGCGGATCCCCAGCCGCCGTCGGGAAACGAGAGCTTTGGCGTAGTCGAGGAGGAGAAGAAATGAGTACTCAAATAGCCTGGGGACCGCGCGTGTTGCCGGCAGCTGAAATGGGTTTGCACAATGAAGTGGTTTTGGATAATCGGTTAACTGCCCTCAGGGAAGTCGCGCTTACATTGCTGCGAGAAGTCGAGTCCCTGAGAATTACTGAACCGGTGAACCTGAGCCGCAAAGTAAGACTGTCCGACGAAGTGCAGAGATTCGAAGTCGATTTGATCTGCAGCGCGCTCACCCGCACGGCGGGAAATCAAACGCGTGCGGCCCGGTTGCTGGGCGTGAACCTCACTACGCTGAACAGCAAGATCAAGCGCTACAAGATTCCGATCGATGGTCACAAGCTGGAACTCGAAAAAGTTGAGGTTGAGCAGGGAACTGCTGAGGATCGCGTGAGCGCTGCTTAAAGATCCGATCGCGGTTCATTCCTAAGCCAAGTCGATTGGTCAAAAGCCCGGGGAGTCGCCGCTCCGGGCTTTTTTGTGTTCGGAGCACTTCGAGATTTTTTTAGAGTCGGGCTACCGCCCGACCAGGCGGGCGGTAGCCCGCTTCTAAACGCTCAGTGTCAATGTCCGATCCATCCAACTTATCGTAGATAACGATCCGCGGCGCGTATCCGAATATCTACATTTCACAACTTGAGATGGACCGCTTATCCAAATCTCACAATCATGAAGTCGATCCTGGAATCACTTCTCGACACAATCGCAAGCGATCTCGAATTTGTTCTCAGAGGGAATGCCAGTTGCACAGACGATTGATGTGAACAGGAAATTGCTTTCAGCGATTACGAAATCTCGGAGAGAAAGTCGTCGCTCACGCGAGCGCCTGAGTTTCCTGTCAACACAAGACCTGAACAATCAATCAAGGGGAGGCTCACTATGAGAACAATGAAAACAGCGGTCAAACTTGCATTGCTATTTTGCTTGAGCACGTCAGCCGCATTCGGTCAGTCGAACACCGGTCGCCTGGTAGGCACTGTTTCAGATGCGAGCGGTGTGATTCCCGGCGCGACGATTGTCGTGCGGGACAATAAGACCGCCAAGGAAAGAACCGTCACCGCCAGCGAGGACGGCTCGTTTACCGTGGCCCAACTGGAGCCCGGAACTTATGCCGTGACGGTCACCGCCAGTGGCCACAAGACCTATAGTGCCAACGACGCCAAAATCGATGTCGGCCGGGATTACACCCTGAACCCGACACTCGAAGTAGGCAGCATCACTGAGAGCGTCACGGTTACCGCCGGCGCCGACGTGATCAACTCGTCGAATGCAGAGTTGAGTAACACCGTCAGTCCGCGTCAGATTCAGGAGCTGCCACTGAATGGTCGTAATCCGCTTGGCTTGATCTTGCTGCAAGCCGGCACTGCTTCGAACAGCGCCAATTTCACTTCGATCAACGGCCAGCGGCCGTCGGCTACCAATATCACGCGCGATGGCCTGAATATTCAGGACAATTTCATTCGAGCCAATGCCGCGGACTTTACTCAACAAACTCCGACAACGGATGACGTAGCCGAATTTACAGTGACGTCCCAGAACGCTGGCGCCGAAAGCGGCTATGGCGCGTCTCAAGTGACGCTTAGTACCCCGCGCGGTCAGACCGGTTTTCACGGCGCCGTGTTCGAATACAACCGGAACTCGAAATTCGGAGCCAACGATTTCTTCAGCAATGCGAACAACTCACCGCGCACTTTCCGCAACTTCAACCAGTTCGGTGGGAAGCTTGGCGGTCCAATCTGGAAAAAGAAAAATCTTTTCTTTTTCAGCGAGTTTGAGAAGACGATCGACCGCCGATCCAGCGGTTTCTTCCGCACAGTCCTAACAGCGAATGCGCGTCAGGGTCTTTTCACCTACACGCCAACCTGCACGTCCGCGACTTGTCCGGCGGGAGTCACGCCGGGTGTAGCCCGGACGGTGGACATATTCGGCTTGACCGTTAACAACCCGGCGGGTGCTGTAGCGCCGCCGACGGCCATCAATGCGCTGATTCAAAGTCGCTTCCTGACTGCGACTCCCGCCGGCAACTCGACGGCGGTAGGCGATCAGCGCACCACCACGGGGTACTTCTTCAATCAGACGAACAACAGAGATCGCAAGAGCTTTACGACGCGTCTCGATTGGGACCTGAACTCAAAGAACTCGTTCAATGCGGTCTATAACATCGCGCGCGAAACACTGGATCGCCCGGACTTTAACGACACCAACGGCTTTAGTGGCCCGGAGGCGACCCAAAACTCGCCAGTCGATTTTTATGTCGGCGCATGGAGATTTTCACCCAGCGCGAGTCTTACTAACGAGGTTAGGTTCGGCTATACGAAAGCCTATCCTTCTTTCCCCGAGACACAGGCACGCCGGCCGTTCTTGTTGACCAACACGGCCGGAGTGGGGTTGGCTGGCGGGTTGGCCGGACTGATTACCAGTCCCGAACCGAATTATCTCTTTCAGGGCCGCAACACACACACCTATACCGCGCAGGACAATGCTGAATATACGATGGGTAATCACGCCCTTCGATTCGGCGCCGTGCTGAATTTCTTTACGGTGCTGCGTCTGAACGCGGGCGGCGCCATTCCCCAATATAATTTGGGCGTGGGCACGACGACGCCTCAGCTTACGACCGGATCGTTTGCCGGCGGAATTAGCTCGACCAACCTGACGATAGCGAATCAGTTGTACGCTCTGCTGGGCGGCATCATTCCGTCGGGCCAGCAGACTTTGAACGTAGCTAACGCGACTTCAGGATTCATTCCGGGAGTTGGGATCAGACAAAGCTATGCTTACGAAAACTACAACTTCTATGCAGCTGATCAATGGCGCGTGAAGCCACAGCTAACTGTAAACCTCGGGCTGCGGTATGAACTTTATCCATCAACCCGGGAAAAGAACGGGGTCATTTCGGAAATCGCATTTCCTGCGGGCCGGTCTACGCGGGAGGCTCTGCTCGATCCGAACGGCGTGATCCAGATAGCGGGCACGAATGTCGGAGGAGGTAAGCTCTTCAAGACCGACTACAACAATTTTGCCCCGGTGCTGGGCATTTCCTGGTCGCCTCAATTCAAGAATAAGTTTCTCAATGCGTTGTTGCCTGGTGACGGACGGACAGTCCTGCGAGGCGGGTTCCGCGTGAGTTACTTCTCTGATGAGTTCCTGAAGGCTTCATCGGGTGAGGGTGATCAGAATCCCGGGCTGAGGGCGAACGCCACGCTCGCAAATCTGAATGCGCGTCCGGAAGCGTTGCCACCTTTTCCGGTTCCAACCGCGATCATTCCGCGCACCTTCGCTCAAAATGCAGCGATCAACGGCGCGGGTTTGGGTGTTTTGGCGCCCAGCGTCATCGGCGTCGATCCGAACCTGAAGGTTGCCAGTAACAACGAATACAGCTTTGGTATTCAGCGTGACCTGGGATGGAAGACAACCCTTGAAGCTCGTTATGTGGGGGCCTTTAGCCACAACTCAACCCGCATAATTGATTTCAATCAGATGGACATCCAGAACAACGGCTTCCTGACCGACTTCATCAGGGCGCAAAACAATCTTGGTTTGGCGGCGGCCAGGATTGCGGCTATCAACGCCGACGCTTCTTTGACCGCGGCGCAGCGAGCCGCGCAACTGGCGTTGTTTCCAAATAGCGGTGGCTTTAATCCCTTGTTATCTGGCAGCCAGCAGTTGACGATCGTTCCGAACCTGGGAACGCTGAGCGGTTCACCGGGAGGTTTCGGATCCGCCACAGTCGCCGGAAACGCAACGGTGATCGCCAACTTGCAGGCGGGCACACCAGCGGGTCTAGCCCAGACACTGTTCGCCAATAACCTGCAGGGTAACGTCAGGTTTTTCGCGAATCCGAATGTCGCGTTGGCGGGTTTGCTGACCAACGAAGCGCGTTACAACTACAACGCCCTTCAGGTGGAGTTCCGCCGCAGCCTTTCCAATGGACTGTATTTCCAGGCGAACTACACTTTCTCGAAGACTCTGTCGACTTCTCCTGGTACCGACCAGCGGCGACAGGAATTCGAGCTCGACGCAAACAATCCGCGTCTTGAATATGCTCGAGCTGAATACGATCAGACACACGTCTTCAATTTCAACTCGATCTATGAACTGCCCTTCGGCCGGGGTAAGACTCTCTTTAACGGTGCTGGGAACTGGCTTGATCGAGCGGTCGGCGGTTGGCAGTTCAATTCGATCGTTCGACTGGCTTCGGGCGCGCCGTTCACGTTTACTGACCCGCGTACTACGTTCGCCCGGGCGACATTCGTTACCCGGCAGACGGCGACGTCTTCGTTGACCACGGCGCAGTTGAGAGCGCTGGTAGGCACATTTCGGAATGCCGACGGCAGCATCACGCTCATTAATCCGAGCGCGATAGATCCGACCACCGGCCGCCTATCGAATGGACCGGGTACCGCGGCGTTTCCCGGACAGGTTCTATTCAACAACGTCGCGGGCTCGATTGGAAACACAGCGCGCAATCAGTTCGATGGACCTGGCTACTTCAACATCGACGCTTCGCTGTTCAAAACAATCCGGCTGACCGAGGGCGTGAAGTTGCAATTGAGAGCAGAGGCGTTCAATCTGCTGAACCACACCAACTTCGCGATCACTAATCAGTACCGGAACATCAGCACGGCGGGAAACTACAATCTTACCGTGGCGTTTCCACCGCGGGTGTTCCAGTTTGCGGGGCGATTGGAATTTTAGCCCCGGGAACCTTTTTTATTTACTCTCCGGGCGTGCATGTTCATGCGCGCCCTTTTTTTTAAATCTTGCCGTGATCCTCTCAACGCCCATTGTTCGGTCCTTCCGATTAGCACCGCGGCTTTAGCCCGGTGATTAGTGGTTGTGTTAGAAATGGAAACCATTTAAAACGGTTTCGGCTTGAGTGGTGCGCTAAATTCACCGGGCTGAAGCCACGGTGCTAATGAGAGGGCACGAAGAAGAATGACTGTCGACTTCCCAGAACGCTTCAACATGGCCGACTACTTCCTCTATCACAATCTGGAGGCGGGCCGGGAGAATAAGACTTGTCTCTACTTCAAAGATCAAACCTATACCTATGGTGATGCAGCGCGCATGTCGAATCGCGTGGGCAATGCGCTGCGCGAAGCCGGTGTCGCGATGGAAGATCGCGTCCTGCTCGTTCTGCCCGACTGTCCGGAATTTGTCTGGTCATGGTTTGGGGCGGCGCGCATTGGGGCGGTAATCACGATGGTGAATCCGCTGCTGCCGGCCGCCGACTATCGCTATTACCTCGAATACACGCGGGCTCGTGCGGCGATCGTGCACGGGTCTTTCATTGAGCCGTTTGCCGAAGCGGCCCTGGATGCAAGCTATTTGAGAGCAGCTTTGGTCGTTCAAAACAACGACGCAGTTGACCCCATTGCTCCCGAACAGAGTCGCGTCAAGTTTCTCTCCTTCTCTGACACGGTTGTTTCTCAGCCTGACACTTGCCGGCCGGCGAACACTCATCGTGACGACATCGCTATCTGGCTGTTCACCTCGGGCTCAACAGGTCATCCGAAAGGCGCAGTGCACCTGCAGCACGACCTGCCTTACAACACTGAACTGTTCGCCAAGCACACCATGGGCGTTACTGAAGATGATTGGACGGTATCCGTTCCCAAACTTTTCTTTGGTTATGCCACCGGTACGAATTTGTTATTTCCTTTTTCAGTGGGTGGCGCCACGGTACTGTTCACCGAGCGCTCGACGCCGGAAAAGATGTTTGAAGTGATCGAGCGTTATCGCCCGACGATCCTTACCACCGTTCCCACAATGATCAATGCCATGCTGAATGCCGAAGACGCCAGCGCTCGCGACATTTCCAGTATTCGCTTTTGTTACTCGGCGGGTGAGGCACTGCCGATCGAACTCTACCATCGTTGGAAGGAAACCTTCGGCGTAGAAATCTGCGACGGCATTGGTTCGGCGGAAATGTTTCACATCTACATTACGAATCGGCCGGGTGATGTGAAGCCAGGAACGCTCGGTCGGGTGGTCAAAGGTTATGAAGCGAAAATCGTCGATGCTGAAGGGAATCAAGTACCGACAGGCGCGATGGGCACACTCAGGATAAAGGGCGATTCGGCTGCGCTCTGTTATTGGAACGCGCATGAGAAATCGAAAGAGACGTTTGCCGGCGATTGGTGCACCAGTGGCGACCAGTTTCACCTGGATGAAGACGGCTACTACTGGTATCACGGCCGCACCGATGACATGTTGAAAGTGAGCGGTGTCTTTGTGGCGCCCGCGGAGATCGAAAACTGTCTGCTGCAACACGAGGCAATCCTGGAATGTGCAGTCGTCGGTCACGACGACGGCGACGGATTGGTGAAACCAAAGGCCTTTGTAGTGCTCCGAGAGAATTACAGAGCAGATGAGGACTTGGCGGAAGCGATCAAGCAATTCGTGAAGTCCAGGGTCGCGATCTATAAATACCCACGTTGGATCGAGTTTGCTGATTCATTACCGAAGAACGATCGTGGAAAGATTGATCGGAAGCTCCTTAAGCAGTAATCCGGGACGTTCGATCCAGTGACCCGGTTCTGGCTCGCACGTCTCGGGACTGACACCAGCCCAAAACGGCCCCTGCCTCGTCCTCAGGTTCAATCAGTATTGGTCTTAGTCCACGCGAATTCCATCCAAATTCGCTCAAAAATCAGGGCTTGCACGAAAAGTCGCCGCGGACCGAAAAGCGACTGCCTCTTTCCTAAGCGGCGGAACGCGGAGCGCTGTCATTAGCACCGCGGCTTTAGCCCGGTGGTCAAGTTCGATAACATAGTTTTCTGAACCGTTCCAACGGTTTTTCCCGATCATCTGCCAGCAAGTTAGGGTGGCACAGACTTCAGTCTGTGATGGGAGTGAGCTCATGGACTCGATCACAGACTGAAGTCTGTGCCACTAGCGCAAACGACCTTCGAGGTTGTAGTCGCGCAGCCGGCGGTAAAGTGTCGAGGGCGAGATACCCAATATCTCGGCCGCTTTCCCACGATGCCAGCCCGTCTGTTCCAGTGCCGAGATGATCTGTTGCTTTTCGACATCGCGCAGCGAACCCGTACCCGACTGAGCGCTGCTGTCGGCTGCGTTCATCGGCGCGCCATCACCATACGAAACAGGTGTGGATGGCAGAGCCGCGGCGAAAGGCGCGGCGCCGTTGGTACTGCGAGCAACTTCCGGCGGCAGCTCGTTCGCGGTAATGCGGCCTTCATTCGACAGCAGAAGCGCGCGCTCAAGACAGTTGCGCAGTTGTCGCACATTCCCCGGCCACGCGTATGATCGCATCCTTGCCAGGGCATCTTCGGTGACCTCGGGAGGATTAGCGCCGCCCAGTTGTTTCAGAATGTAATGCATCAGTGGCTCGACATCTTCGGGCCGCTCGCGCAGCGGCGCCAGATGAATCTGGAAACTGTTGATGCGATAAAGCAGATCCGCGCGAAACGTTCCGTCACCTAAAACCGAATCAAGATTGCGGTTCGTAGCCGCGACGATGCGCACGTTTACTTCCACTTTGCGCACGCCGCCCACCCGGAAAAAGGTGCGCGTCTCGATCGCCCGCAGCAGTTTCGCTTGCAGGCTGGCCGGCAGCTCAGTCACTTCATCCAGGAAAAGCGTGCCGCCGTCCGCCAACTCAATCAGTCCCAGCTTGCGCGCCTTGGCGCCGGAAAACGCGCCGGCCTCGTAACCGAACAATTCCGACTCCAACAGCGTCTCCTGGAAGGCGGCGCAGTTCAAATCGATGAACGACCCACCCGCGCGATTCGAAAGACGATGGACAGCGTGCGCGATCAGTTCCTTGCCGGTGCCCGATTCGCCAGTGATTAAGACCGAAGCCTCCGAAGGCGCAACGCGCTCAACCAGGCGGATCGCTTCGTTCATCGCCTGCGACTGGCTCACTATTTCAGGCATGGCGGACTGCCGGTCGAGTTGCGCCCGCAATCTGACGTTGTCCACCCGCAGGTTTCTTTTTTCGGCCGCCTGCCGCACGCGCACATCAAGCTCGTTGATGCTGTAGGGCTTGGTCAAATAATCGTAGGCCCCATTCTTCATCGCCTCGACCGCGGTTTCGATTGTGCCCTGACCGGTGAGCATGATTACTTCAGGTGGGTTAGGCCGTTCGTGGACGCGGCGCAAGAGTTCCATGCCGTCCATGCGCGGCATGTTGATGTCGCACAGCAGTACATCCACATTGCTTTCTTCAAGTTTGCGCAGCGCGGCCTCGCCGTCAGCCGCGGCCTGCACGCGATAACCCAGGCGTTGTAGCTCCTTCTGCAACACCAGTCGCAGATTGGCTTCGTCTTCAGCAATCAACAACCTTGCGTCACGCTGTTCGTTCACGGCTTTGCTCCGCACTCAGGAAAGGTAAGTTTACTCATCCGCGATCGGCAAGGTAATAGTAAACGTTGTGCCGATTCCCAGGGTAGACCGCACGTCGAGTCGCCCACCATGATCAGATAAAATACCATAACAGACGGCCAGGCCCAGACCCGTGCCACGACCTACGTCCTTGGTGGTAAAGAACGGATCGAAGATCTTAGTCATGTTCTCGGGCGCGATCCCGATGCCCACGTCTTTGACCTGAACCAGCACGCGGGAATTGGAATGAATCGCGCGCAACGTCAAGGTTCCGCCCTCGGGCATTGCGTCGATCGCGTTGGTGGCCAAAGCAATCACTGCCTGCTGTAACTGTCCCAGGTCACCGGCGACGTTCGGCAGATCGGCAGCGGCTTCGATCACAATCTGAATGTTATCGCCACGCTGCTGATGTGTCACCAATCGCGCGGTGGCTTTGATTACTTCCCTCATGTCGACCGGGACGCGTTGGCCGGCCCGCAGGCGGCTGAAATCCAGCAGTCCGTTGGTAATGGTCTTGCAGCGAAAGGCTTCATCGCGAATCAGGCCGAGATATTCGCGCAAGTCTTCGGCGTCGGGCGAATCGCCAAAGGCGCCCTCCTGCATTCGCTTCTCGAGTGACTCAGCGCAGGCGGCGATGGTTGCCAGGGGGTTGTTGATTTCGTGGACGACGCCGGCGGCCAGACGGCCGACCGCGGCCAGTTTTTCGGCGCGTGCGACGGCCCGGTGGGCTTTGACACGAGCCGTAATGTTTTCACCCACGGTAATCACATGCGAGACCTGGTCGTCTTCGTCGGCCCGCATCGGAATTTTGCTAATCAACCAGTGATTCGTTTCGCCTGACTCCGTAATGCTCTCCTGTTCGACGCGATGAATCACGCCGGTGGCAAAGACCCTGGCGAATTCACGCTCCAGCATCTCGCGATTCTGCTTGGTGAGGACCTCGAAAATGTTTCGTCCCAGGGCTTCTCCGCGCGGCAGTCCGAGTTCGCCAAGTTCGCGATTTCGGTTCCAGGCAACAATCTTGTAATCGCGATCGATGGCGTAGAGGGACAAGGGCAGCGTGTCGATGATCGCTTCCGTGAAGCGCTGCTGCATTTCTGATTCGGCTGTGCGGCGGTCTACTTCGCGTGCCAGGGTGGCTGCCGACTCACGGGCGCCAAGATACAGAGTCGAGATGTGTGCTGCCAATGCGGCTTGTTGTGCGGCGGCATTTATCAGACGACGCTCGTCTTCAGTGCAATCTTCCGCGGCGGCGAACGCCACCACCATGGCGCCAAAAACCTCTTCGCCGAATCGGATCGGCACCAGGTACTCAGTTTCATGTTGTGCGTCGCGAAACAGGAACTCCCGGTTGTTGGTGAGCCACGCAGGTGCGTTGGCACGCGAAGAAGTCAACCAGCGTTCGAGGCGATCCATCTTGATCAGAGCGGATGAGCCGGCACTGCCTTCTCGATCAAAGACACACACCGCGAGTCCATGGCCGTTATTCTTAACGGCACACACGCTCTGGGCAGCATTCGTTCCTTCGTAAATGGCTCCAGCGACACGACGCGCAACTTGTTCGGGCACGATCGCTCGCAAAAGACCGCGCCCCAGATCGGCGAGGAAACTCAACTCGCGATTGCTCCCCATCAGCTCCGATTCGCGTTGCGCAAAATTCAGATGAGAGTTGACTCGCGAGACCAACTCACCCGGGGTGGAGGGCTTGACGATGTAATCATCCGCGCCGGCGGTGAAGGCTTCCACTTTGCGGCCTTCGCTATCGTCGGCGGAAAAAACAACCACCGGCAAATTCGTCATAGCCGGTTGGGCGCGCAGCAGGCGGCAGAGCGCCAGACCGTCGACTTCGGGAAGCTCGACGTCAAGCACCACCAGGTCACACATCTGTTTGTGCAGCAGACGCAACGCCGAGGGAGCATCCGCCACACCGATAGTGGTATGCCCGGCGTTTTCGAACAGACTGCGCAGGCCTTCGCGTGCCGATCGGTCGTCATCGACTATCAGCAGAGTAGCGCGGGTTGTTTGTGGTGTGGGTGAAACTGACATTCTTCGTTGCACGGATTTTGTGGCAGTCCTTGGCCTTTGAGAAGCGGTTCCTGAAGATGAGGAGGCGTAATTAGAGAACCGCTGGCTACAGCCAACGGTCAAGAGCCTGGGACAAAGGCGTTGGATTCAGCCGGCCAGTCAGAACGCCGGCCGTTCGCGGGTAAGACAGAGCGTGGACCCGCGTACCACTCTTCCAATTTGACGGCTGGGAGGCGAGTTGTCAAGGGTTTATTAGGATTTCTTTAGGAAAAGTCGGGACTTTTCCGTGATTCTTCGTGTGATTTAGTGGATCGCTCGCAGTGGGCAGAGATTCGATCCACGAAATCACACCAAGCGAACTTCTTTAGAGTCAATTCAGATACACCAGACTAATTAATCGCGGTGGTGACAAGCGGCCCATCGGCGTGTTCAGGCGCAGCCTTGGACGAAGATCGCTGCTTGGTAGAACTGCGAAAGACTCGTGTTTTGTGGGTTGATTTGGCTCGATACATTGCCTGATCGGCGGCTACCAGGAGCTGATCCAAGGTCTCGCCGTCCACGCCATAAACGGCTGAACCAACGCTGATGCCGACACGGGCTCGACCCTGCGCGCGGATGTCGATCGCAAATTCCCCGACGGTCCTTTCGATGCGTTCACGAAGCTCCTCTACCTGCTCGACAGTCGCGTCATTTACGATCGCGACAAATTCATCTCCCGCGTAGCGCGCCAGAAAATCATATTCGCGCAACTGAGTATGCACCAGACCAGCGACCTCGCGCAGCATACGATCGCCGAGCTTGTGTCCGAACGTATCATTGACCAGCTTGAAATCATCAAGGTCAAGCATGATCACCTGGAATGCGTTGCCGGTGCGGCGAGCGCGCGAAACTTCCTCTTCGAAACGAACGTGCAATCTGCGCGCGTTCGGCAGGCCGGTGAGCGAATCCGTCAGCGCATTTGATTCGGCCCGGGCGTGATTCACAGCATTAGCCAGCGCGTCTGAGGCGAGCCGGGTAACGGTCTCGAGCAGACGGATTTGGTCATCGCTATATTCCTTCAGGCTCAGCGAATAAACCGAGAGTGCTCCCAGCAACAGATCATCCTTGACCAATGGCAGCGAAGCCATTGAGGTGTATTCACTATCGGCAGGCAGCGGGACATCGGCAAAATCCAGACTTGGATGAATCCGGTTAACCGGCCGCCGGTTCGACAGCGCAAAGCCGGTCGCGCCTTCTCCCTGAGCAACGCATCTCGCGTGCAGGAGCTCGGCGTTCTGACCCACCGCCAGCGCGGCGGTGGCGTAACCTTTGACCTCGTCGTAGAGATAGACCGCGCAAGTGTCGAACGGAACGATCTGCCCAACCTTGTCGACCAGTACCGACAATGTGTTCTCGATCTCCAGTGAAGATCCAAACGTGCGGGCGATCTCATACAAGGCATAGACTTCGCGATGTGCATTGCGAATCTGATCGTAGGCCCCGAATGATGTGTTTTCCCGAGCCTGAGCGATCTGCTCCGCGGCCGGGACGACGGGGCTGCCGGGCACGCTGATGTGAATCTGATCCGCCAGCCCTCGGGCTGCAATTTCAGTTTCGAAACCGGGCAAGTGCTTTATGAACAGATCGACAATCGCGGGATCGAATTGTGTACCTGAATCTTCGCGCAACAGCTCGATCGCGTCAGCACGCGACATTCCGGGACGAAAAGGGCGGTCCTCGCGCACTGAGTCAAAGCAGTCGATCACCGACATGATTCGCGCCGTGATCGGAATTTGTTCTTCCTGCAATCCGTCGGGATAACCTTTCCCGTCCCAGCGCTCGTGATGATGTCTGACGATGGGAACGACCGGGTAAGGGAAGTTAATGCGGCCCAGAATCTCAGCTCCGACCACGGTATGTATCTTGGTTTTTTCGAATTCGGCCGGTGTCAGAGTTCCCGGCTTATTCAGAATATGATCGGGCACCGCGAGTTTGCCCACGTCGTGCAACAAAGCGCCGGCATTGAGGGCGGCGATCTCAGGGTCAGATAACTTCAGCAGCCGGCCCAGCCCTTCGGCGTAAATCTGCACGCGACGGACATGGAAATGTGTCGTCTGATCTTTTGCGTCAATGGCAGTCGCCAGGGCTTCTACGGTCGCTAAATGCAGACGGCTTAATTCTTCAGCTTCACGCGTCTTGGCGTTGACCCGCTCAAAATAGATTTTATAAGTCCAGAAAGTAGCCGCAATGACGGGTACGCTCAACAGTACATAAGCCGAACCCAGGTGCGTCAAAGCCGAGTAGATGATCGCGGTCGCAATCGCGGAGGCCAGAAACGACCACCAGGTCCAGAGATAACCGTCACGCCAGAACTTCAGAATTGGACGACGGCTTCTCAACGCATAGATC
>JAWWPL010000044.1:0-13890 GCA_033850605.1 Blastocatellia bacterium
GACACAAGTGTCGTATGTTGGCCGTTTCAGCGGTTGCCAAAGTGACGAACTCAAGGCGTTGAGACATGATGGAAACCTCTTTCCAAGGCATGATGTTCCTCCTTTTGGAACACTAAGCCTTACCAGAGTGTGTTTACCATGTCTCCGAACAGGTGTTTATGATGTCCCCGGTCTATACAGGCTGAAGGAGGTAACCGCTTCGCGGTTGAGTGTCAGCTTAATCGCTACTTCGGAACTTTCCCTGTCTTCAACATCGACGAAGGACAGAGCTTTTCAACCACGCACACTTCGCAGAGGGGCCGCCGCGCTTTGCAAACTCTGCGGCCGTGAAAGATCAGCAGGTGGGAAAAGATGATCCAGTCTTGGCGCGGCACCAGCTCAATTAACTCCTGTTCGATTTTGCCGGGATCCCTTTGCTTTGTCAGCCGCAGCCTTTGCGACAAGCGGCTAACATGCGTGTCCACCACTATGCCTGCGGCAATGCCGAAAGCGACGCCAAGCACGACGTTAGCGGTCTTGCGCGCAACCCCGGGAAGTTTTAGAAGCTCTTCCATCGTTTGCGGCACACGGCCGCCAAATTCTTCGACGAGCATCTTGCACGCGCCCTGAATTGATTTCGTTTTGTTGCGAAAAAAACCGGTCGTGCGAATGTCCTGTTGCAGTTCAGTCGCCGGGATTTTGAGATAATCTGCGGGCTTGCGGTATTTGCGAAACAGATCCGCGGTGACGATGTTGACGCGTTCGTCAGTACATTGCGCCGATAAGATTGTCGCTATGAGAAGTTCAAATGCGTTTGAGTGATTCAGCGCGCAGTGCGCATCGGGATGCGCTCGCTTCAGCAGCTTGATGATCTGTTCAGTGCGAGCTTTGCGCTGGGTTTTGGTTTCTCTCATTCACAGTGGAGCGCGGACATCCTGTCCGCCAGCGCGCGCAGCGCGCTCGATCTCTGACAGTCATACTACTTCCCAGCTGCAACCCACTCGCTACCGCGAGCGGTTCCGTGCCGCGGTTTCAGTTTTCAGCCTGCCAGTCATCATCAACGCCAGCATTTTCCAGTCACCCATAAACGACCACAATGGATGCGTGAAAGTGGCCGGCCGATTCTTCTCAATGAAAAAATGCGCGGACCAGGCAAAGACGTAACCGGGGATCAGCGCCAGCGGAAATAGCCACCATCTGCCGGTAGCAATCATCGCGATGACCAAACTAATAGCGGCCAGGGTACCAAGACAATGCAACACACGCGTTGCCGGCTTGCTATGCTCGCCCAGGTAGTATGGCCAGAAGTCCGAAAATGATTTGAACTGATGATCGGTCATGCGAAGTTTCGCGGCCATTCTAGCAGAACTCCTTTGCGCCTTTGGTATTGCCTTGGCGCCTTTGCGTGAAACCAAGTCGCGAACAATACATTTCACGCAAAGGCGCGAAGATGATGCGAAAGCCGCAAAGACGATGGCATCAGCCCGCGCCCTTCTAACTTGACCACCGGCTTACCGCACAGGCAAGATCAAGCGCGATGTTTCATAGGTTATTCTTTCATCGGCGGATTTGCCGCCAGATCCTCTTACATATCGCCCTTCTCGTTGCGGCTTGCTTGCTGGTTTCCCTCTCCGGGCCTCGGCCCACCACGAGGGCGCAAGCCCAGGCCTATGAAAAGGAATTGACTACCGGCAAGTCCCTCCTGACTATCAAAAATCGCAATGGCCGCGTTTCGGTGGTCACCTCTGAAGACGAGAAAAGCAAAGCGAGTTTGCAGGCGACCTCCTCGGGCGCAGCGGTGGAACCTGCCGACGTCAATGTCTCTGGAAGTGAAATCACGGTACGCGAGCGGCGGGATCGAATCGATGTGACGGTGCGTGTTCCGAAGCGATCGCGAGTGAGAGTGGAAACTGAGTCCGGCATGGTCGACGTGATTGGAGACTTTGAAAGCGCCGACGTGCTTACTAACACGGGTACAATTCATGCGGACGTACCGCTGGATGCGCTCAAATTCAAATTCCTTTGGGAGTCGAGTCATCCGCGATTTCTCAGCGACGTTGAGCTGCCCCCAATCAAAGAAGGCCGCGCGGGCGCGTTTTCAATTTCCGGCACGGTGGGACCAGACGCTAAAAGAAAGAAACGGAAGAAGGCGAAAGAAACACCCAGCCCAGACGGCGCCGCTGATGCTGCCGATAATAAAGCTGCAGCGAATGAAAGCGTCAACAAGTCTGACGACAATGCTGAGAAGCCGCCGGAAAAGCAGGAGCTGGTGCGATTGAATTTCACCACACAGCGCGGCGTGATCCTGCTGAACGTCGATCCAACCATGGCGCCGAACGACTTGCGCGAACGACCGTTGACTGAAGCCGCGCGGGCAATAGTTCGCAGCGGTGACGGTCCGCTGACGGACGCTATTCGCAAAGTCAGCCCACGCATGTTCGGTGATTTTGCGAAGACCTTGCCGCCGCCACGCAACGAACCTTCGCTGGTCAAGCTGCCGCCGCCCGGCGAGATCGCTACTTCCGTCGCGCCGCAACTGATGCGAGTCAACGCGAGTGTCACCGATCGCAGCGGCCGTGCAATTCCCGGCATGCGTAATTCCGACTTTTCAGTCTACGAAGACGGCAGCGAACGCAAAATTGTCGACGTTACCCCCGCGACCGAACCCTTCAACCTGGTTCTGCTGCTCGACGTTTCCGGCAGCGTCGAAGAACGCATCGATTTCATTCGCAAAGCGGCGCGCGATTTTCTGAACACTGCCAGCCCGCAGGATCGAATCTCGATAATTAGCTTTCACGACGACATCAAAGTGATCTCGGGCTTTTCGACCGACCGTCGTTTGCTTTCCCAAAAGCTGGATGAGATCGATGCCGGTGGCGCCACGGCGCTGTGGGACGCGCTCGGCTACACTTTGGTTTATACGCTAAAGCCTCTGCGTGGCGAACGCACGGCGGTAGTAATTTTGTCCGACGGTGACGATAACAAGTCGTTCATTCCTTTTCCCGCAATCCTGGAAGCAACGATCGAATCGGGCGCGCTGATTTATCCACTTTATGTGCCCTCGGGATTGATTCCTGAAGGAAGCGTCCCCCGACCTTCGATCACAGTAGATCCAATGCGCACGCGATATCTGACGATTACGACTCGCGCCGCCGAGGAAGGACAAAAGCTGGCAACGGTTTCCGGTGGCGTGTTTTACCCGATCAAGCGTCTGGAAGATTTGCAGAAAGCCTATGACGACGTAGTCGCTCAGATGCGCACCGCTTACACAATCACCTACGCTTCCGCCTCTGACACCAAGGGCCACCGCCGAATTCGTGTGCGCGCGAACCGCGATGGAGCTTCGGTCAGACTAAGCCCGGTGGTCGCGACGACGCATTAACTAACGGCGCGAGTTCCTCGCTAGTGCAAGCCGAACCTTTACAGATTTCTGACAGCGATCTCATACACGCCGTGGCGCGGGGAGACGAACTCGCCCTCGAAGCCTGCTATGATCGTTACCGGTTAATCCTCTTTGGCCTCATCCTTCGTATATTGCATGACCGCGAAGAAGCGGAAGATGTCTTGCAGGAAGTCTTTTTGCAGGTTTGGCGGCGAGCAGGCGATTTTGATGAAGCGCGGGGACGGGCCTTTACCTGGCTGGTGACGATAGCCCGCAGCCGCGCCCTCGATCGCCTGCGCTCGGCCGCATCGCGAGCCAGGTTAGGCGAGGAAGCGGCGCAAGCACCACGCGACGATATCGGCGACGCCGCTTTGGACGCGGTGAAATCCGAAGCCGGTGCTACCGTTCGAAAAGCCCTGGCCGAACTTCCCGAAGAACAAAGACGCACGCTTTTCATGGCTTACTTTGAAGGTTTCACCCAGACTGAAATCGCGGCGCGCCTGGGCGATCCACTGGGAACAGTCAAGACCCGGATGCGTTCGGGGATGATCAAATTGCGAGAACTGTTGGGACAGTCACGTGACTTAGTCTAATGGAACATCAGGAATATCAAGAGTTGTTGGAATTGCACGCGCTCGACGCGCTCGATGTGCCTGAGGCGCGACTGCTCGAGGCACATCTCAACACCTGCGCCGAATGTCGCGATGAACTGATCAAGCTGCGGGATGCGGCCAGCTTTCTGGCGCACGCTGCAACTCCAGCGGAACCCCGACCTGAGGTTCGCGCCCGCATCATGGCTGGTATTCGTGCGGAGGATCCGCAAAAACAGGCAGCCTCTTTATCGTCGGCCTCGGTCGTGCCGCTGAAAGCGCGTGCCAAAAGAAACATCTGGACGATTGGGCTGAGACTCGCGGCCGGTGTAGCTTTCGTCGCACTGCTGATAGGCATCATCGTGCTCTGGCGACGCGAAGTAAAACTGCATCAGGAAATCGCGCAGCTTTCGCGCCAGGTCAACACTCAGCAGCATGAATTGGCACGTGATCGTGACGTGCTGGGGCGGCAACGCGAAGCCCTTGCGCTACTGAACTCGCCGACCGCGAAGAAGATGGAATTGGCAGGCACTCTAACCCAGACTACCCGGGGCACTTTTGTCTACGACCAAAAGACGGGTCGTGCGATCCTGATGGCAGAAGGACTGCCGGCAACTCCTGCGGACAAGGCTTATGAAATCTGGTTCATCCCTAAAGGTCATTCGCCAATGCCCGGAAAGATATTTACGGTCGACGCCTCCGGGCATGCAATGCTCCCCACGCAAATGCCTGCCGAGGCGATGGACGGCGCTACGGTCGCCATTACGCTTGAACCGAAAAAAGGATCTGCCGTCCCCACCGGCACGATCTATCTCAGCAGTCCGAGTACTTAGTGTTCTCTGCATTCTCTCTGCGCGATCCCGTCTATGCGGTTTTGAGCCGCCAAAGCGATCCACGAATTCACACGAGACATTCGAAAGCCATTCTTCTTAATATTACTCAAGACAAAAAGTCGCTTTTAAGATCGGCTCGGCGGATACCAAAAGATATCGTCGAGAAATAGTGCCTGACAAACGGATCGCCGACATCCTGTCCGCCAGTGGGCGCAGCCCGCTCAGACTGACAGTATTCGCGTTGCGCGCTCAGGCGGACAGGATGTCCGCGATCCGACGAGCTCTCCCAACAAAAAAGATTCCACCTTAAAACCTGCCGCCTTTGCCCAGGGTGTAACCACCCGTAAGAAACGGATTGGTCTGTCGCTCCCGGCCGATTGTCGTGGTTGGTCCGTGACCTGAATAGACGGTCACGTCGTCGCCCAGAGGTAGAATTTTATTGAAGAGAGAGTCCATTAGTTGTTCGGTCGAACCACCAGGCAAATCCGTCCGGCCGATCGAACCCGCAAACAGACAATCCCCGACAAACACCTTCTTCTCGGCCGGCTCAAATAGAACCACATGTCCCGGCGTATGACCGGGGCAATGAATGACTTTGAAACTCAGCTCACCCACTTCGTATTGCTGCCCATCAGTCCAGTACTCGTCCACCTTCGGCGGCGGCTCATATTCAAAACCGTAATCAGCCCATTGCGAACGCGGAATGCCCAGCCAACCCGGTTGATTCGGCAGTTCGAGGTACAAAGGCTCGTCAGCCGCATGAATAATAATCTGTGCGTCCGGCTTACGCTTTTTCAGCGCAGCGACTCCGCCGACGTGATCCAGGTGGGCATGAGTACAGGCAATGGCTTGCAATTCAAAACCGTGGTGGTCTATTGCTCTCGCAATACTCTCCGAGTCGTCGCCCGGATCGATGCAGATTGCGCGCCTGGTCTTCGCACAACCGATGACGCGCGTGTGTTGTTGAAAAGAAGTGACGGTGATTTCTTCTATGATCATGGTGTAGCCGGTGTGGGCGTAGGACTCTTTTCATTCAGCTTCGTGTGATTTCGTGGATCGAGTCTTTGCCCGCTGGGACGATCCACCAAATCACACGAACATTACGAAACCCAACGCTCTTTTCATCTCGCGAAGCAACGAAGGGGCTTGAATGAACCGCCTATGTTTTCAGCCACGGCGAGAATCAGCTTCTCGCATCCAAAAGAGTATAATTCCTCAAAGGAATTTCCGCATTAAACGATTATGCCGCTGAGTGCCACATCAACTTCACTTGCTGAAATTTTGGACGAGCTGACCGCTGAAGGCGCAGCTGAGTTGACGGAGCATCTGGACAACAACGCGTTGCACTGTTTCGCCTGCGGTCACCGTTGTCTGATCAAAGAAGGTAAGCGCGGCATCTGCAAAGTACGTTTCAACCAGGGTGGACACCTGCGCGTGCCGGTCAATTATGTGGCCGCCTTACAGTGTGATCCGACTGAGAAGAAGCCCTTTTTTCACGTGCTGCCGGGATCAGACACTCTAACCTTTGGGATGCTGGGCTGTGACCTTCACTGCGCTTATTGCCAGAATTGGCTCACGTCGCAAGCCCTGCGAGACGATGCCGCAGGAACGACGCCAAACATAATCAGTCCCGAACGGTTAGTAGCCATGGCCCAAGCTTACGGTGCGTCGATGGTTGGCTCGAGCTACAACGAACCTTTGATTACGGCCGAGTGGGCGGTTGAGGTATTCAAGCAAGCAAAGCCCGCTGGCTTTCGCACTGCTTTTATTTCGAACGGTAACGCGACGCCGCAGGTGCTCGACTATCTGCGGCCCTGGACTGACTGCTACAAGATCGATCTGAAATCGATGAGCGATCGTAATTACCGGCAGCTCGGCGGCGTGGTCGACAACATCCTCGATACGGTGAAGATGGTTCAGGAACGCGGCTTCTGGGAAGAAATCGTCACGCTGGTGATTCCGGATTTCAACGATTCTGAAGACGAATTGAAACGAGCAGCTGAGTTTATCGCCTCAGTTTCGCCGGACATTCCCTGGCACGTGACAGCTTTTCATCAGGACTACCGGATGAAAGACAACGCTAACACGACTGCTGACCAATTGGTCCGCGCCTGCGAAATCGGTCGTGCCGCGGGATTGCGTTATGTCTATGCGGGAAACCTGCCGGGGAGAGTCGGGCGATGGGAAAACACCTTTTGTCCATCCTGCGATGAACTGTTGGTCGAGCGTTATGGCTATCTGATTCAGAAAGTAAAAGTCACCCCCCAGGGCAATTGCCCCACCTGCAACGCGATTATTCCGGGCATCTGGTCTTAAACGGAGCGCGGACATCTTGTCCGCCAGCGTGCGCCAGCACGCTCAGCCTGAACCTGCACGCTTGATCAAATTCGCGCTGCGCGCTCAGGCGGACAGGATGTCCGCGCTCCAATTTAGATTCCTAAGGGGTCTTTGTCTTCGTCGGCACGGGCACCGGCTTGATCGGCTCCATCTTTGCCGGCGCCGCCTTAGGTACCGGTGTGATCCTCGGCGAAGGAATTGGTTTCATTGCCGGAGATGCTCCCGGAGACGGCGAAGCTTTCGGCGTTGGAGTTGCCGCCGCACCCTTCTGAACCGGCGTGGCCGCGCCGGCCACGACTTGCCACTGTCCGTTCCGCCGCGCAAAGGTGTCAACCCAGCGATACTCACCACTGATATCCTGGACCTTACCGTCGGGCATTTTGTATTTCCCGCCCTTGACTATGTTGCGGCCATTGACCACCGCCGAATCGTTGTCAAGCACGTTCACTTTGACGTCCAGGACTTCCCACGAGTCCGCGCTCAGGGAACCCGCTTCCATGTCCTTGACGTCCTGCGCTTTGTCACCCAGTGAGCCGTCCGGATATACGAAGAACGCATCGTCTGCTTCGATCCGGCGCACGGTGGCCACGTCACGCTCTTTAATAATTCGCGGCCAGTCATTCTCGATCTTTGTTAGTTCAGCCTCGATCGCCGCTTTGTCAGGCGTTGGCGCGGGCGTAGCCGTGCTGACCGCGGTGTTTGTATTCTGTGGACTGGCGCAGCCGAACTGCGAAAACACGACAAGTACCGTTGCCACCAGGAGCGTAGCAAGGGAAAGGTATTTCTTCATTACTGCGTTTACTCCTTCAAATTGCTTTTTGAGTTAGGAAATCATAATGCTTCTAAGCCAAATCGCCCCGCGAGTCAATAGCGGGTCAGCTGACGGGTCCGCGCCCAATTGAACTATTGACTTGTGATTCCGGCTTGGCATATTGTCATCCGCATCGCAATGCCGACCGTCTGTGAAGGTATGTCCGGCACAGCCGGCCCCGGACCTTCCGCCCGCGCGGTATTACCTCGGCAAGAATCGAAGGAGGACAGAATGTTTTGCATTTCCCCCAGACTCTTTCAAAGTCGCAACCGCAGCTTAACTTTGCTCCTGGTCGCCACGCTTACGTTCGTCGCGCTCGCGGCGGATATTTCATGGGCACAAAGAACCAGGGCAGCTCTTGACGAGCCCGAGAATCAACCCACCTTCAGTGATTTCAGAGGCGTGCGTATCGGGATGGCTGCCGATGCGGCGCGCAAGAAACTGGGAAGTCCGCGCGACAAGAGCGCCGAGATGGACTTGTATGTTTTCAATGATACGCAAGCCGTCCAGATCTTTTATGACAAAACCGGCATGGTGTCAGCGATTTCCATTGACTTCATGAACGGCGCCAATGGTGTTCCCGCCGCCAAAGACGTGTTGGGCACGGAAGCAGAGGCAAAAGCGGACGGCTCAATATACAAGCTGCTGCGTTATCCGAAGGCCGGCTATTGGGTTTCTTATAGCCGTACTGCCGGAAGCTCACCGACAACTACGATCACCATGCAGAAGATCGAACATTAATTGTTTGCCGAGCTGGCTCACTGCCATACCGATTCCGGGGGAGGAAAG
Source organism: Blastocatellia bacterium (assembly GCA_033850605.1). GTDB lineage: Bacteria > Acidobacteriota > Blastocatellia > Pyrinomonadales > Pyrinomonadaceae > UBA11740. The sequence continues at coordinate 8,722 of JAWWPL010000044.1, forward strand.
CCGGCGATCCTTTGAACGCGAACAAAGGCTCTTAAGCGCCTTTCACCTCAGTACTGGGAAATTACTCCACCATGTTTCCGTATGTGGCCGAGATCAATCTACCCGGCTCGATACACCTGACATTCTTTGGACTGGTTATTCCTCTCCTGGTGGTACGTGGGCGGATCAAGCTTCGCAATCCCGAAGCGCCGTTGCCAAATCGTCTGTGTCACTCTAGGCGACAACGTTCACGCTCGTGGTCTAACCTCTCTCCCGCTTATGAAAAACGCGCGACTTTCCGTTAGACTGGTCTTTCAATATGTTACAAGCAGGCTTCGTCGGCTTACCCAACGTCGGTAAGACAACTCTATTCAACGCCGTGACTGCGCAGTCGTCTGCACTGATCGCGAATTACGCGTTCTCTACCAGCAAACCCAACGTGGGCGTGGTGGCTGTGCCCGACGAGCGTCTGGCGCCGCTTGCCAAGCTGGTCAAGACGGAAGTGATCGTTCCCGCCAGCGTAGAGTTCGTTGACATCGCCGGCCTGGTACGCGGGTCGTCACAGGGCGAAGGCATGGGCAACCAATTCCTGCATGCAATTCGTGAAACGGACACAATGATCCACGTGGTGCGCTGTTTCGAAGACGACTCTGTGGTGCACGTCGAAGGCTCGATCGATCCGCGCCGGGACGTAGAGACGATCCAGATCGAACTGGCGCTCGCTGACCTCTCCACGGTTGAACGCCGGAGAGAACGGGTCCAGAAAACCGCCAAGAGCGGAGATAAGACCGCGAAAGCCGAGCTGGAAGTTCTGGAGAAGCTGCAACCCACGCTTGAAGAGTTCAAAGCGGCGCGCACCGTATCACTGAGCGACGACGAACTCGCAATCGCTCGCAATTATTTCCTGTTGACTATGAAGCCGACCATTTATGCGGCCAACGTGAACGAAGCCGCCCTCGGCGCACCCGAGAAAGAAGACCACGTAAACGCAACGCGCGAAATCGCCGCGGCCGAAGGTGCTGAATGTGTGGTGATTTGCGCCCAGCTCGAAGCTGACCTGGTCGATCTCTCGCCGTCTGAACGAACCGAGTATCTGGAATCGCTCGGTGTTAAGAGCAGTGGTGTCGATCAATTAATTAAGAGCGCCTATCGTACGTTGGGGCTAATGTCTTTTCTGACCGCCGGAGAGAAGGAAGCACGTGCCTGGACCATCCCGCGGGGTTCCCGCGCCCAGGACGCGGCCGGCGCGATTCATTCCGACATCGCGCGAGGATTCATCCGCGCCGAGATCGTGGGCTATGACGCGCTGATGAAAGCCGGGTCGTACGCGGCCGCGAAGGAACAGGGATTGACGAGATTGGAAGGGAAGGACTACATCATGCAGGAAGGTGACGTAGTTAATTTCAGGTTCAATGTATGAGGTTGGTTCTGGCCACGTCTGGAATGCTTAGTAGCCCGCCCGACGGATTTCCATCCTAACTAGTCAAGTTTGTTAGGACAACCCGGTCAAGCCGTCTAATTGCTCAAGTGTGATTTTTTGAGAGGTATTGCTGGAGAAATCGTTCGGCTTTGGATCTGTGTCTATCGAAGCACGGCCCGAATCCCCACGACGATCAAATAAATAACTGCGACCACGATGGCAACCCTAATCAGAGTTATCGCGAGCACAACGAGAAACCCGACAGCGATATGTAGAAGGGTAAATACGAAGGGCAAGGCCACAGCCAGCACGAATAACGCCAGCAGGACAATTCCCACAATCTTCAAAACATCGGTTGCTTCTTTCATCTCTCGTACCTGATACCTTTCGCGCTTTTCGTTGTATTAACGGGCCTTTGCTGTGTCCGCGTCAATATACGACAGGTCAGCGGCAATCGTTCCCTAAAACCTCTTGACTGGTTTGCGTGACACAGACTTGGTAGTGGGGTAAAGGTGTGTTGCCAATCTCCGGGGCATTAGCCCGACCGTCAGGGCGGGCTCCGTGGTGCATTAATGGAGCCCTCCCTGACGGTCGGGCTAGTGCCCCGCCTCTCGACCCGATTGCCAGGTTTCGTGTGTGTTCGTGGATCGCTTTTGTCAGGTTTCGAGAATCCACGAAAGCCAGATTGTTCTGATGACAGAGTGAAATCTTTGCCATCCCTGGCGAAAAAAAGGGCCACCGAAAACGGCAGCCCTGAAGCGGATCCTGAACGGATCATTTTCTGAAAATGCGTCCTTAAGGAACTATCTGGATTACTCCCACCCTATGACCGGAGGGCCGGATAATTGTTCCCTGGGTCAAGCCCAGGTCTTCGGTTGTCAGCATCAAACCAAAATCGTCGTACGTCACCTCAGACTTGATTTCGGCTTCGTTGCGTCCCTTTACGTTCACGATTTGTCCGAGCCTGGTGAATTGATTATCAGGCGAGACCGCCCAAAGAATATACGCCATACCTTTCGGCGCTTCCTTCAAATCGTGGAAGCGCATGGTTACTTCGGTTATCTTCCCTTTCTTGCGTGGCTCGATGAAGACGTTCGCTCGGGCGCCTTCCATTGCGCCGCTGAAATTTATTTTCAGCTTGGTGTCGTCACCTTTTTTGAACGTCGCTATGCCCAGCATGGGAACGGTATAGTCGGACGCGTCCGCTACCGTCGCTACCGTCACCGCCGCGTTCGGATCAACCACCGCCGCATTCGGAACAGTTACCGCGCCGACAGTTTCACCGACGGCGTTGGTCAAAGGAATCACCGTCAGCCCGCTCGGCACGGCGCTGCGAAAATAGACTTGCGTGCTGTCGCCATATGCCGAGAGATTCGGATCCGGAGCTGCCACCAGCATAAACTTCGACATCGGAATCGAGGTCGTGAATACGCCCGCGCCGTTTGCGATTTCCACCGGACCCAGCATGGTGACTGCTCCAGTCGGATCGACGGCATAGAGATTCACTGCAGTTGCTTCAGTGGGCAAGCCGCTGAGATTTACTTTAATGGTTGTGCCGTTGGCCGCGCGCAGAATGGTCGCTTGACCCTTGGCGCCGCTGAGGCCTATCGGATTCAATGTAACGATTGTTTCCTTGCCGACCGGGTATTCGACTATCGTGTAAGTTCCATCGGAATTTTGAACTGCCTGGACTTTCGTTACCGTTTGCCCGAAGGCAACAACGGATAGCGAAAACAACAGAAGTGCTGCTCCCAACACCCCAATCAAACGTTTGCGCATAATTTCATCCTCCTAAACCATGGTTTTTCTCTGTCGGGGTACGTGGGGTTTGTGCTTACCCTATTTGACGAGAGCAACCAACGTGCCGTTGGGCGTGTAAGTTAATGTAAGCAAAACGGTTTGATTGCGAGCGGATTGCCGCCCATCGCGGAACGAAGCAATACAGACTGTATCGCCCTGCTGATTGAAAGGAGGTCAGCCAAAAACCGCGTCAGATGTGTAGTGGTTTGGGGCAGTTGATGTGATGTGTGGTCTTCATTCATCGCTCCGTAGGAGCGAAATGTTTATAGCACCGAAGTCTCAAAATTGGTCCAGCTCCTTTAGGAGCGAGACGTGCGGAGCGGTTTCACATTGCGCTCCTAACGAAGACTCACGGTACTGATGTTCCAAGTTCCATAAAGATTTCACCTCTAACGAGGTGAAGAATTCGCCTGCCGCCTAAAGGCGGAACTCCGAACAGGTCCTCACGCTAATCAACCGGGTCAGCGTTCTCGTTTACCGCATGCGTCGTCCCTCTGCGCAGACTCCGCGATCAAGTAGGCCACCCACAAAGAGAGGGCCGCCAGAATTGGCAGCCCTGAAAAAGCGATCCTTCCCGGATCATTCCTGTTTGATGTCACTTAAGGAACTATTTGAATTACTCCGACTCTTTCACCAGACGGCTTAATGATTGTTCCTTGCGTCGTGCTTACGGTTTCGGTGGTCAACAACAAACCAAAATCATCGTATGCCACTTCAGATTTGATTTCGGCTTCGTTGCGTCCCTTTACATTCACGATCTGGCCGAGTTGCGTAAACTGCCCATCAGCCGTGACCGCCCAAAGGATATACACCTGCCCTTTTGGCGCCTCTTTCAAATCGTGAAAACGCATTCGGACTTCAGTTGTCTTGCCGTTCTTATGCGGATCAATGAAGACATTCGCACGCGCCCCTTCCATGGTGCCGCTGAAATTGATTTTTAGTTTCGTGTCATCTCCACGCTTGAACGTCGGAATGCCAAGCATTGGAACCGTGTAGTCCGTTAGCACGGCAACTGTGTTTGTTGTTGGCACGGTCGCGATTGCTGGCACGGTCACCGTTGGCACGATCACGGTTGCTGGCACGGTCGCCGTTGCTGGCGTCGCTGGCACGGTCGTTGGCACGGTCGCAATTGCTGGCACGGTCACGGTTGCTGGCACGGTCGTTGGCACGACTACGGCTGCGACTTGTTCGCCAACTGCGTTAGTTATCGGAATTGCCGCCAGGCCGGTTGGGACGGTGCTGCGAAAGAACACGAGAGTGCTGTCGTTGTATGCCGTAAGGGCATCGTCTGGCGCTGTCACTAACATAAACTTCGACATAGGCGTCGAAGTCTTAAATGTACCCGCACCGTTAACAATCTGAACCGGTCCGAGTAACGTAATCTTGCCGCTTGGATCGATTGCATAGACATTCATCGCAGTTACTTCGGTAGGCAGGCCGGTCAGGTTGAGTTTGATAACTGTGCCGTCCGCAGCACGCAAGACGGTGGCGGTGCCGGTGGCGCCGCTTAATGCAACCGGATTCAGACTGACGATCGTTTCCTTGCCTACCGGGTACTCAACGATGGTGTAAGTTCCGTCGGAATTCTGAATTGCCTGGACCTTGGTGACGGTGGTCGCCGGAGTCTGCGCGAGGGCCACGACAGTCAGCGAGAATAAGAGAAGTGTCGTTCCCAACACTCGGATCAGACTTTTGCTCATACTTTCATCCTCCTAAAACCATGTTTGTTCTTGCCGGAAAATTTTGTGGGCTTTTAACCAGTGTGTGATTTGAGGAGAGCAACCGACGTGCCGGGTTGCGCGGCAAGATAATGCGAGCAATACGCGACGATTGCCCTCAGAATGGCCAGCGGATGGCCAAGGAAAGAGTACAGAACCGTACCAATTGCAGTTGGAGCAGTTCAATGCTTCACGCGGTAGGTAACTACCAGGTAACCGCCCTTAAGGGTTTTGCAATCGAGGAACTCGAGA
>JAWWPL010000051.1:0-4951 GCA_033850605.1 Blastocatellia bacterium
ATCTCGATGATCTGTTTCATAAAAGTCGGGTGGGAAATCGCCAAGGGCATTGAACGCTTAGATATGCTCGGCACCGGGAGCTCACCGTAAACGAGGTCGCCTCGAAAATAATGATTCTGATCTTTCCATAACGAGTCGATGACGTATTTCTCGGTGACCACGATCGTGTCTGAATCCGCATCATCCTGGATTTGAGGGGGACCATCGGACTTAATAGAAGGTATGTCTTCCGCATAATAATTGAGAAAGAGTTTGCCCATCTCTGTGGCTGAATGGCGAGACCACCGCTGGCGTTGGTAATCCGCTTCCGGGCCTTGATAGGAGGAGGTTACCGTGAGCAAGACCGGGGCCTCATAACTCTTAATCGCATAGTGCTCTCGTACTAAAGTTGTAGGCGAGTCAATTTTAGGGGCGGGAATGGCTTCCAATCCACGAGTGTCTTTGCGCAAAACGAGCGCACGCTCATAAGGTAGATCGTAATAATGCTCAAAGTCGCCCCGTTGTGAATCGTCAGTCGCGTCGAGCCAGTAAGTTTTTCCGGCCACTTTGGCCTGGACAATAACGTGATCAAAGGCTTGTGGCGAGGGTTGCCAGTCGTCGATTGCGTGACGTGCTTCGGAATTAGCCAGGGCGATCGCGCTGTCGATATGCATGTAGTTCAACATCGCTGACAATAGCAGGGACTTATCTTTGCAATCACCGAATCGGCGGGCAAGAGTTCGGGCTGGCGGATTTGGTTGATGTGAGTAAGGCCCCAGCTCAATCCCAAGGTAACGAATCTCCTGTTGCACAAATCTCAGTGCCGCCACCATTCGTTGCTCCGGACGCGCGAACTTGGTCGTCCAGGCATCGCTCCGGCCTCTGAGCTCTATCGGCAGCGGCTCGTTCACTTGATACAGGGGCAATGCCCATTGCACAACCGCCGGCCAATCCTGAAATTCACTGACTGCCACCCATGGTAATTGCGTGAACCATGTCGGGGTTGAGTCTTCGACATCGACTGCGGGGACCTCGGAATCTTCCCAAAGATATTCTGTCTGACTGCTAAGCGCGGTGACCCTCGGCTGGACCTTCATACGCGAGGCGACGAAATGCAGAGTGCGATCGCTTGGCGCCAAAACCCTGACGCTGACGGCACTCATCGGTTCGCTATCGGCAAGATAAAAGCGTTCAGAGAAGCGCCCGCCGAAGACGGGGTTGTCACCGGTCACGCTGTACGCATAATCAACAATGTCTCCGATCCTCACGTCGTTTAGAAAGGCCACTGCCTCCATCGTACCGTTATAAAGTTGCTCATTGAGCTCGTCTTCTTTCTGAATGACTTTGATTTCGGCCGGTCTTAAAGCTTCGATTGTTTGATCGCCACGGATGATCTTGATGAAATGAATAACCAGAAACTGGTAAGAGGGTTCGAAATCGAACTGAAGTTTCGACACCGTTTCGAGGCCGGCGGTCTTTTCTACGCGCTCGGCGTGATGATAAAACCTTTCGACATTCCCGGCTGACAGTCTGACTTCCTGATCGCTGAGCAGTATCGATGATGGCCGATCGCTAGGTCCGTGTTTTGTGTTGACCTGGACTGCTTTGATCCATACGGGCGGAGGTTTAACCGTAAACGACGGCTTGGCGCTCGCGTTCTCAACGCCTGCAACAACGCAGCACAGAAAGATCAAGCTATGAAACAGTGATGTAAGGCGGCAAGAGTTCATAAACACAGGGGGCTCGTGCGATGTCCTTAGTTGCTTGACCCTCGAGCTCGCGGCGGTTCGACCCGAACTTTTTCGGCCTTACCAAAGGTGGCGACTACCTCTACAAAGTTTTCCGGAGATTCAGTAGGCGGAAGGTGCCCACAGCGGCGAAAGACGATCAGGCGCGCGTTGGGAATCGCATCGCGCAGCCTGAACGCGTCGCTGACGGGAATGTGTGTATCTTCCTCGCCCCACACCAGCAAGGTCGGTTGGCGGATCAAACTCGCTTCCCGCGAGATGCGATCGGCTTTCCAACGCCGAACTGTGCGAATCATGGCGCGATGAGTGTTCGCGGTTTCGAGCAGGTGATGGCGAGCGGCGAGTTTGCGCTCGTCGACGGGATACCCCAGACGGCGGTACACCTCCTCGGTGCGTTTGCGCAAGATCCAGCGCGAGCCGAGAAAAAGTGGCGTGGCAATATCGCCGAGCACCGGTACGCCTGCCAACCTTAGCAGCAGTTTCTTCCTGGGCTGATCGTTCGTCACCGCGCCCACCAGGACCAGGTTCGCCACTCGCTCGGGATAATCCAAAGCCATGGTCGCCGCCACCGCACCTCCGTACGAAGCACCGACAATCGTGGCCTTTTCGATCCCCAGTCGATCCATCAGACCTGAAACGGCGTAAGCCTGAGAGTCAATCGTGTAGCGACCGTTTGCCGGTTTATCAGAGTAACCGTACCCGGGCAGGTCGGGCGCGATCACGCGAAAACCTTTCCGCGCCAGGGGCAGGATTACTTCGTTCCAAACCAGGTTTGAAGAAATGAAGCCATGAATCAGAATGATCGGAGGCGCGTCCTCATCACCAGCTTCCTGATAATGAATCCGCACGCCGCCAATTGTCGTGAACCATGAATACTCGGGGTGATAGATCAAATCAATACTGTCGGGCCAACTTACGTCGCGCGGGCGCGTAAGAAGTTTCGCGGCAACTGCTCCCGCGATGACGCCGGATACTCCGGCAAGCAGATAGCGTTTCTTCATCTTGATTGAAATCTTACAAGTAGGCCGCTCGGATTGAAAGAGGCGAATGGTTAAGGCTATGCCGTCTGATGTGCGGAAGGCCTATGGCCTTCCGGTCAACTGTTGAAATAATTATGGGGCTCCGCCCCATTATGAGAAATTAATACCGGGCGTAGCCCGGATAGGATTGCCAACCACCCGGAAAGTCATAGACTTTCCACACATCAGGCGGCATAGCCGCGAAAGCGTCCTTGCACTTTATCAATTTAAGATCACAACTTTCGGATGAACGGCCAACTGCTGAGCATTGTAAATCCCCACGGCAATTAACCCCCCATCGCTATTCCGCAGGCGCACCGGCTGACCGTCCGGCCAAAGCAGCCGCTGCGCCTCCTCAACCCGCACGTCGATGCCCTGAGTAATTCGGAGCGCGGCTTCCGCTTCTAAATCCATCGCCGGGAGAGACGAAAGCGCGGCATTAGGCGAGGTCAAAACTTCCGCAACTGATCCTGATTGGGCAACTTCACTTAAGCGATCCAGGGTAATCGACTCTCCAATCTTGAACTCACCCGCGCGGGTGCGGCGCAGTTCCGCCACGTGCGCTCCCACCCCGAGTTGCTTGCCAAAATCTTCCGCCAGCGTGCGGATGTAAGTGCCGGCAGAGCACACAACCCGCACGCTTAGGTCGAGAGTGCCGTTGGTATCTTCATTTTGCCATGCCTCATTCGGAGAGATGTTTGCGAACTCCCTTACCTCTACGCGCACAGACGGCCGCTCGATCTGTTCGCCACGCCGCGCGAGTTCATAAAGCTTACGTCCGCCAATTTTCTTCGCCGAATACATTGGTGGGGTTTGTTCGATCTCCCCGCGCAGTGAGGCCATCGCAGTTTCGATCTCGTCTCTGTGAATCTCTGTGCACCTCTGTGTCTCTGTGGTGGAATCTGAGACGCGCGTACCTGTCACATCACCGGTGTCGGTCGCATAGCCCAGGCGAATCACCGCTTCATATTCCTTCTCCGCCCCGCTAAAGAATTGCGCCAAGCGTGTCGCCCTACCCACCAGCACGACCAAAACTCCGGTGGCAAATGGATCGAGAGTGCCAGTGTGTCCGACCCGGCGTTGACCCGTGATCCGGCGGACTCGAGCCACCACGTCGTGCGAAGTTATCCCTGCGGGCTTATCGATAATCAGAACGCCATCCATGCCAGCCATTCTAGATGGCCGACTGCCCGTTGGCGATTGAACAAAGGTTATGAGTCCCCTGGGCGAAAGAGATCACCACCAAAACACGAAGACACAAAGATTTCGAAAGGCTGGCTGGTTTCCTAATGAAAACTTCTTCGTGCCCTTGAGACTTTGTGGTTGACTGTGCGTTCTTCAGCGACCAGCGACCGCTAAAAGCTTGCGCTAAGAATACTGGTTGGCAAAATGAAACGTGAGAGCTATAAAGATGTCGTTTCTAGAAGGAATCAGTGACTTACGTAAAGCTCTTATCAATGCGAAGACTCCGAACAAAGCCAACCGAAGAACCGCCTGGCGCCAACCTCGACCCCGCCAGAGCACGCGAGCGCGTGTTTCAGCGCGCCGGTAAGTTGCTCGCGGCCAAACAGCGTTCAGTCGAGGAGCTAAGGGAGCGTTTGCTCAAAGGTCGCGGCGCAACGCAGACGATCGTGGCAGAGGTGATCGAGCGTCTGCGCGAATATGGTTATCTTGACGACGCGCGTTATGCGCAAAGTTACGCTCAATTGCGCGTGCAGCAGAGACCGATTGGGCGACAAAGGCTGGAACGCGATCTCAGGATGAAGCAGATCGACAAGACGACGGTCGACGCCGCCCTCGACTCAGTGTTTGCAGAAAAACCGGAAGCGGAGTTGATTGATCGCGCGATCGAGAAACGCGTACGCCTGCGCGGCCGGCCACAGACTCGCGCCGAAGCGAAGAAACTTTTCGATCATTTGCTCCGACAGGGTTTTGCTTTTGAACTGGTCAGCGAGAAGGTGCGCGCCGTGTTGAAGGACGACAGTGACGACATGGGGCAGTAGCACGATCGTCAGGGAGGGGGCTTTGCCTCAAAAGTCCGAGTTTTCCCTGAGGACATACGACAGGTTCTCAGTTACGCCCCAACGGGGCAACGGCCTCCAGCCTGTATAGACCGGGGACATCATAAACAGGTGTTCGGAGACATAGTAAACACATTCTAGCTTAGTTTGTTGTCGAGTAGGTCAAGGGCACCAATCTTGTGTT
>JAWWPL010000057.1:0-31460 GCA_033850605.1 Blastocatellia bacterium
CTGGCACTCATGATTTGATAGTTTCAGGTTTAAGGTTTCAGGTTTCAAGTTTCGTCGCAGGTCCAGTCAGTACAGGCACACTGTCTTCATGGCTCTTAGTGTTATTTCGTGGATCGTCTTTCGGGTCTGCAAGAACTCGATCCACGAAATAACACTAAACTGCACCAATGGGATCCAACCGCAAGTCAGCTGAAAATCTCAACACTAATTAGCTTGTCGTAAAGCTTCTGCTGCCGTTCGATTGCGTCCGCATAACCCAAGTGCCGCTTCATGTCGGGCTCATAAGAGAACGGCGCGACGGCAGACTCGGAATCGACTGTCTCGATGCTGTCTATCTTGCCCGCAGCTTCGAGCGCGAGCAAGGCCGCGCCACGGCTGGATGCTTCGTTATCTCTGGAAAGTTCAATGCGGCGCCCGAGCACATCGGCGATCATCTGCGCCCAGGCTCGAGACGAAAGCAAGGCATTACCCGCTGCGACGATCTGTGCTTCGGGCGCGACTTTATCCAGCGCTCTAGCCAGCAGAGCAAAGCGATAACAGACAGCTTCCATGGCGGCACGCAGGATCTCGATCGGTTTAGTCCGGGCCGACAGTCCGACGATCGAACCATGCGCCGAACCTGACCAGCCAGTGGCGCGCTCGCCCGACCAGAATGGCAAAATCGTCAAACCGTGCGCGTCGGGTTCCAGGGACGACAGCATCGCTTCCAACTCGGTATCATCGTAATTCAAAGAGAGGCTGTCTTTCATCCAGCGGTAAAGTCCGCCGCCGTCGGACAAGGCGCCGCCGATCACGATGCGATTACGATCGGCGCGATAGCAGAACAGCTCAGAAGGCAAAGCCGCGGGAGGAGTCCCGGCGAACAGCACGCGCATCGCTCCCGAAGTTCCAATCATCAAGGCAGCACGGCTGGAGTCGACGCAGCCGGCGCCGATGTTATTCGCCGCACCATCGCCGATGGCAGGAAACCAGGCAGCTCCGTCAAGCAGGGGCCAGCGCAAAGCATAATCTTCCGAGAGTTGCTTGAGAGTTTCGCCAGGCTTGGCGATGAGAGGTAGTTGATCGGACGAGATGCCCAAGCCTTCCAGCATTTCGCGATCCCATTCACAGTTGATCTGATTGAAGAGTCCCGTCCCCGAGGCCATCGAGACACTCGTTCGGGAATCGCCGAACAAGCGTAGAAAAAAATAATCCGAAAACGAAAGCCAGCGCCTGGTTCTGGACCAGAACTCGCTTCGTTCCGTTCTCAGCCACAGTAACTTCGCGGGCCAGTAGCTCGGGTGAAAGCGAGCGCCGGTGCGCGGGTGAAGGGCTACCTCATCGAATTTCGATTTTAGTTTCGGGACCGCTTGCGAAGCCCGCGTGTCGGCCCAGCCCAGCAGAGGTGTTACCGCGCGGCCCTGAATATCAACGCCGAGCAGACTATGCCAGAAACAAGATCCGGCCACGTAATCAATCCGCGAAACCAAACCTTCGGCACGCGCGACCACCACATCGAGCGCCCGGGCCGTAGCATCGAACAACTCGTCGGCGTTCACGTCAGCGCCGCCGGCCAACCCGGAGATTTCACTCGCCAGCGAAACTTGTGAACCCGCGACTTGATCTCCGCGTTGATTGAACAGACCCGCCCGGACGCCGGATGTGCCGATGTCCAGAGCGAGCACCGCGGATTCTTCAGGCTCGGCGCGCAGAGATGCGGCCAGCACCGAAAGATCGACTTCCGGCCGGTCTTCGAGAATTGCTTCGTCCAGCACTGTGCTCATGCGATTAGCGCGAGAAGGACAAACCAGGTAACAGCTATTTACCAGTGGGTCTTGAATCGTCAGCATCGCATAGCCGGAGTTGGTTAGTCCAGTAAATCTCAAAGGGTGATGCGGTCAGTACCGAGAGCGGTAGCGACCGGGTAACAATGATTCGCGATCTTGATTTTGCTAATAAGTGAGACCCGGTCGCTACCGCTCTCGGTACTGACTCCATGACCCTCGACGGAAATTGGGGCACGGGGGTGCTTACCAAAATTCACCGGGCTGAAGCCGCGGTGCTAATGAGAAGATCCCAGCCGGAAAAGTTTTCCATCGCAGGGGCGCAATAGGGAATGTTAAGCTGTAACGCTGTATGGAAGCTCAGACACTCAACTGTCCAAACTGTGGCGCGGCGATTTCTTCTGACTCGCCGCAGTGCCGGTATTGCGAGTCAAAGCTGGCCACGGTCGCTTGCCCGTCGTGTTTCGCCATGATGTTCATTGGCAGCAAGCACTGTCCGCACTGTGGCGCCGCGGCGGCGCAAGCGACCGCCGGCGAATTGCCGGTACTCCAGTGCCCTCGATGCCGTGTTGATATGTCATCCATCACGCTGGGCTCGATAGCTATGCGCGAATGCCAAAAATGCGTGGGTCTGTGGGTTGACGTTGCGGCGTTTGAAAAGATTTGCGCTGATCGGGAAGAGCAATCCATGGTACTCGGTACAGCCTCGCCGGCGCCGTCGCATCAAGTGCCGTCGGACACCGAAAAAATTCGTTACGTGCCTTGCCCACAATGCGCCCAGTTGATGAACCGGATTAACTTTGCCCGTTGTTCGGGCGTGATCGTAGACATCTGCAAAGGCCACGGCACCTGGTTCGATCGTGACGAGCTGAGCGGTATTGTGCAGTTTATTCGTAGCGGCGGTCTGGAGATTTCTCGGCAGAAAGAAAAAAATGAAATTGAGTTCCAGCGCGATCAACTTCGCGCCGAACAACTGATGGCGGCCAATCGCGGAACCTCGCTGGGAAGATATAGCCTGGAGGAGGATCGCGTTAGCGGCCTTTCCGCAGCGAGCGGATTGCTGAAGTTCTTGCTCGACTAGGATGCCCATTCCTCTTTCCATGAATCGAGGGAACTGACTAACGAGATCGAACCACAAAGTCACGAAGACACTAAGAAGTATTAGTGACTCAGAGCTGCTGATCGACTTTGTGTCTCTGTGTCTTTGTGGTGAAAAGTTGTCACGAATACATCTTCTTTGACAAAGCACGATCCGGATCACGCGCGCCATCCGATCTAACCAGACTTCAAGAACCAATGTTTCTAATCCGCCGCCCTTCTCAGCGCGAGATCACCGAGTTCCTGGATCAATCCCGCGACCTGCCGCTGTCATATGATCCAATTGGCATCGCGAGAGAAACTCCCAAGGGCTTTAATGCCGATATGGCGAGCGCAGTAATCGGACACGGCCGCGAAACCTTTGAGCGCGCCAAAAAGGCTCTCGCGCAGTGGCGACATTACGAGATGGGCTGGGTTGAATTGCTGCCACAGGACGCGGCCACAACACCCGGGACCATCGTGGCGGTACTCGTGCGGCATTTGGGTTTCTGGTCTCTGAACGCATGTCGAGTCGTCTATGGCATCGGCGATCGTCATACCGGATCGAGCTTTGGATTTGCTTATGGAACCTTAACTAATCATGCAGAAATGGGTGAAGAGATTTTCCAGGTCAGTCTGGAGCCCGAATCGGACGCCGTGATCTATCGCATCCAGGCCGTGTCGAGACCGCACGCGGCCATGGCATGGATTGGCTATCCGATTGCGCGTTATTTTCAGGAGCGCTTTCGACGGGATTCAACCGAAGCGTTGCGTCGCGCACTAGGTGGACCTGAACCTGCTGACGGTTAGTGGGTGTGGGCGGCAGGCTGGCAGCCTGCCGTACGAGCAGATGGTAGGAGACGCGAAAGAATTCGATCCACGAAGCCACACGAAAAACGTCACGAAACACAGGTTTTGGTTCGAGTTATTTCGTGTGAGTTGGTGGATCGTCTTTTCGTTGCCCGACAAGTCTCGCTACTTGAACGTTCTTCGTGGGGTCTAGTTCGGATCGTTATCGTCATCATCCTTGTCGCTCTTCTTGTTGGGATCAATCCTCCGATAGATATCGTAGTTGTCCAAACTCTCAACCTGTTCGAAATCCTGTTCAAGAACTTCAGTTATTCGATCCCGTTCCTGCTCCACGTGTTCGTCTTCATCCTGTAAATCCTGTTTGATGATCAGCCAACGGATGTTGCGCTGACGAGCGATCTGAAGCAGTTCGTCGGGAGAGTATGGATTGACGGTATGATCGAACAAGAGCACCGGGAATTGCGGGCGGCGGCCGGTAGCATAATAGAAAGGATCTTCACCGGGGAGGAGCAGAATGCCTTCGTCGCGCGGAATCTCGCGGTCGGCATAACGAACCAGTTCTTCGAAATGCGGAATCCAATCGCCGCGCGTTGAGAGTCCCCGCAGCTGTGACAGGTTCGATCGCCGGAGTTCGCCTTCGTCAAGATTGGCATAATCCAGACGCTCGTGTGACCAGACATAAAATCCGCCAGAGATTAGCAGGGACAAAGCGACGATCACGGCGAAGGTCAGCGTCATCCAGGCGCGCCGATTTTGGAATCCTTTGGACGGTGAACCTGTCTGTCCAACCGGTTCGGGGACAAGCCCCGCACCCTCAGAAAGGCCCGCGAGAGTCATGGCCAGCAGAATCATGAACAGCGGCCAGATGGCATAGGTAGATCCCCACAGCTGTTGTGACATAAAGGCGCCGTGAATGGCCGCAATGACAAGGAATGGCATGACTATCGACATGCCGCGTCGTCTCCTGACAGTTACGGCAGTCACTACGAAGGAGCAAATCAGCAGTACCGGCCAGACGGCCAACAGGGGTTCCGCTCTCTCGGAAGGATCGTGTTCGCGCAGCAGATAAATCGTTGGCCAGATGAAAGGTATTGAGATAAGGAAAATGGAAAGTAGTGACCACGCGCGAATGCCCGCGTGCTTGTCGTTGTTAATGGCGGCGCGACTGGGCCGGGCCGAGAGCCAGAGGAAGAAAAATCCCACGGCAATGGATGCCAGCCACAGCAGGATCATCTTGTCGGCATAGACGCCGAGCATTTCAGCGAGCGCAGGAGTGCGCCGCTGGGCCGCGAATTGGATCGTCCAACGCCAGTAGTTCCTTAGTCCCGCCGTGAAGTGAACCAACAGGGTGGCAACTCCCAGTGCCAGGACTGCACCGGCTAACGTCCACATGAACCCGCGTATCGG
This sequence comes from Blastocatellia bacterium, assembly GCA_033850605.1. Taxonomy (GTDB): domain Bacteria; phylum Acidobacteriota; class Blastocatellia; order Pyrinomonadales; family Pyrinomonadaceae; genus UBA11740. The sequence continues at coordinate 5,058 of JAWWPL010000057.1, forward strand.
ACGTCGCCGCAAACGGTCGACCGCGATCAGTGCTGCCAGCAAAACACCTGCGGCGGCGAAGTATGGCAATCCGGTATTTTGCTTTACGAACAAGGGAATTACGAGCGCGACGCCCGCCGGTAATGCCCGTGCAACAGAAGAGGGTCGTAGATCCAGCCGTTGCAGCAGGAAAATACTTATCAGGATCGCCAGACTACAATCGGGGTCGTAAAACGGATGCGGAAAGACGCCGTAGATTCCCAGAGGGATCAGCGGCAGGCTCAGCACAAAAGCCAGTAACCGAGCGTGCACCACCGCTCCGCGCAACACGTCATCCATGATGCGCCACGTTAATATCGTCGCCAGTCCGCCCGCGATCGCACAGTAGGCAACGTGATGCCAGTAAACCCGTCCGCCTAACTTGATAATCGCGGCCTGAATCAGAAAGGTCAGCGGCGCATGCGCAAAAGGAAAGTCACGATAGGGAATGTCACCCAATGAAATGCGGTAGGAGTTTTCAAGTGTGTAGCTAAGGTCCCAGAGAACTGCGAGGCGAGAGTTCTGCCCGACAACGACGATTGCCGTGGCAAAGAATAGAAATAAACCTGCCAGGATGCCGGCCCACAACCCAGTTCGCGAGACAGCGACCGGGGCGGACCTCTCATCGGACTTCATTTGTGCGGAGCTTTCAGTTTCGAGGCGCGTTGGTAGTTAGTACGATCCATCGGCCCAGGGGTGACGGTGACCGTTGTTCGCGCCGAACTCAGCAGAGCCATGGCCGTTTCGGGTCACTCTGCGATAGGTATCAACCATCAATGGAACCACAACCTTTGGCGAAAACAGTTGTTGATATCTTTCTTTGGCCGCGGCTCCCATCGTTCGGCGTAGTTCAGGATTCTGAGCCAGGCACAGCATTGCCTCTGCCAGCGCTTTCATATCGCCCGGTGGTACGAGGATGCCTGAATCATCGCCCAGCATATCGGGAATACCACCCACCTCCGAGGCGATGATAGGTTTGCCGCAGGCCATGGCTTCGACAATGCTGTTGGGTGTGCCTTCGGTGAAGGAGGGCATTACGAACACGTCCAGGCTTTCCATGAACGCGCGACATTCTTCCGGGTGAGTGTAAACCCCGTGATAGCGATATCGACTGGCCACATCCAGAGCTTTGGCGCGCGCGGCGATCTTTTGACGCTGCGATCCATCGCCCGCGATGTTCAGGCAAATGTCTTCGCACTGCCGGTGGGCAACGGCAAAGGCTTCCATCAAAACCATCGGGCCTTTGAGTTCCTCCATGCGCGCGGCAAAACCAAAGGTGATCCGGTCAGGGGCCGGTTGGTGCGGCTTACGACCGTTGACGAACTCGTCGGACATAATGGGAAGAATCGACAGCGTTCCCGGCGCCGGCAGTTTCTCGCGGCAATGCTCAATCAGCTTAGGAGACAAGGCGACGACTTCCGAGCAGAGGGGAAGTACCGAAGTAAATTGCTCGTAATAAACTTCAAAGTCGGGCGGATGATAAGGAATCCCAAGCTCCTGGTAAATGACCGGAATGCCGGCATCATGACCAGCCTTAATCATTACCATGGCGCTGGGGTCAGGCGTCATCACATGGATCAGATCGGCCTTATGCTTCTCCATAAAGGTCCGGCACTGTCCGTAGTAGCGTGTGGCAATCCCGGTTACTAAGCGCAGAGTTCTTCTGCGGATGAACTGTCGTGAGCCCGGGAAAGTATCGAATATTTTGTAGGCCAGCTTGCGACCGGCGCCCATCGAAGTGTGCGCCAGATTTGAAGCAATCCAGGAAACAGGGACGCCCGCCTCCAGCAGCCGTTGATAATATTGATCTTCCTCCGCATGGAGATACATCAACAGCACCGAGACGTCGTGTCCCGCCTTCTGTAGCTGTGAAGCGTACGTCACCAGCGTCTCGTCTGAGCCACTGATGGGGCCATATATCTGACCTTTGCAGAGGAGAATCCGCATGGGGTTTTATCTTACCATCATAACTTGGGCCTGTCCGATTCTTAATCTAAATCAAAACTGAATGCTTAACGTGGCCAGAGAGGCCGGAAAGCCAGCCCTGGGAACGCGCAGTAAGCGGTGTTCCGCAATCCGCGCGATCGTCAATGGATGCAGCCACGGAAGAATTGAAAGATTCTTGAAGGGCCGGCGCAGTTCGCCGCAACGTAACGCCCGCACCGACTCCCAGATCAGGTGCTCTGCCATGTTCTCGGAAAACTGGCGCCATGCATCTCGCCGCATCTTTCGCGTCGCCGCCGCTGCGCGCGGTAAATTCATCCAGCTATGGCGGAACTTCTGTACGCTCATTGAGACCAAATCGGCAGCATTCGATGTTCCCTGTGCAGACGCCGGCGTCGATCTTCTCCAGATGGTTACCGGCGCGTCGGCACTGGCTACAGGATAAATCTCGGCTATACGTATCCACAAATCCCAATCATCAAGGCCCGGTATGCTGTCATCGAGCAGACCGACACGAACCAGGCATGACCGCCGGAAGACTGTACTGCCACAGGGAATGAAATTGCGACTCAGAAGTTTCCAAAAGACATCCCCGGCCGGGCACTCGGCCGGATATGACTGAGTGCCTGGCGCTCCATCTTGATTGGCAAAGATCGCCCGACCATAAATCAAACCGGCTTGCGGCTCGCGCTCGAGCGTTTCGATCTGCGCGTCGAGAGAGTTAGCCAGACGCGCGTCGTCGTCATCGAGAAAACTCAGATACTCGCCATGACTGGCAACCAATCCTATATTGCGCGCGCCGGCTACGCGTTGATTACGTTCAACTCTTACGTAATTGATGCCCGACAAATTCCTGCACACCTCGGCTGTTTCATCTGAAGAAGCATCGTCCACCACGACGATCTCGACATCACTGCCCGCAGCCCGAGCGCTCTCCACTGCCCGCGGCAAGAGATGAGGTCGATTGTGTGTCGTGATGATGATGCTCGCCTTTGGATTTGGCATCACGTTCCGGCCCCGCAGTCTGAATGGCGAAGATATTTTCGGGGACGCAGAGTCTGTCCTTTCCTTCGACTGACGACCTCCCAATGGATCACCCAACCGTCGTCAATAGGCCGTTTGGGGGCAGTCTCTTATACGCGCTGGACTGTAGAACGCGCAAGTCTCATGACGGGAAACGGCAAGCATATTCTCACAAGAATGCCCGGTTTCGCCACCTCCCTGGGGTCGAACACTAATAGGTATGGCTGAGGATCAGCCTTTGTGCGAGCTTCTTATACGCCCCGGGACGCGCGATGCGGAAAGGATTGAGCCTAAGAGCTCCCAGAACGCTTCTGAAAGACGCTTCGTACTCACCACTGGACAATTGACGCGCGGCTGTCCACAGCAAAGTGTCAGCGCAACGGTTGAGAGTGCGTTTTCGAATTGCGCGGCGCACCGCGGGCTCGGCCGCCCCGGCTGAAGGGAGTTCCAGAAGCTCTAATTGGTGCTGCGCAGCCTTGAGAAGCTGACTTGCCTGGGACGATGAGCCTTGATCCGATGATGGAGTTGGTTGACGATAGATCCCCATTGGCTCCTCGGTAACCAACACGGGATAAATCTCTGCGATTCGGGTAAAGATATCCCAATCGTCGATCCCTTTGAGTTTGTGGTTCAGCAAGCCGATCCGCAGGAAGCACTCTTTGCGAATCAGAGTTGATAATGGCATGACCGGAAAATCCAGTTCCAGGAGATCCCAAAAGACATTCCCTGAATTACGCGGCAAAAACACCTCGCCCGTCGGTTGGTATTCCTGATCGGCCATTATCATCGCGCCACATATGAATCCCGCCTCCGGATTCCCATCCAGCAGCGCTGCCTGGGTGTCGAGCGAACCCGGCAAACGCAGATCGTCATCGTCCAGAAAGGCCACGTACTTGCCGGTACTTTCCAGAATTCCAACATTGCGCGCGCCGGCGACGCCTTGATTGTGTTCCAGACGAATGTACTTAATGCCTCTTAGTTCGCGACATGCGGCGGCCGTCCCGTCGGTTGAGGCATCGTCGACGACAATGACCTCGACATCCGTAGCGGCAGCCCGTGCGCTTTCAACTGCCTGCGACAGCAGGTGTGGGCGGCTATGGGTAGGAATGATAACGCTGACGGCCGGCATAAGATTCGTGCTCGACTAATCAGAATCGCTTAACGCGGTTAGGCTGAGTCCTTGAGAGCTAGCCAGGTCCTACCGGCGCTGACGCCGCCAAAACACTGACTTCGGAATCCGCGCTTTCTGTTTGGGTGTGTTTCAGGGAACTGTCATCCGTATATTGGGCGATAGTTGCCAGCATGTTCGCACCCTCGCTAAGCTGGCCGGCGTTTATCAGAAAGACGCGATTGCAGAGTTGCTTAATTGATTCCATGTTATGACTGACAAAGAACACCGCTCGGCCCTCGCGGCTTACCTCATACATCTTCTTCAGGCATTTCTTCTGAAACTTCGCATCCCCTACCGCGAGCACTTCATCGAGGATGAGTACCTCTGGCTCAAGGTGGGCCGCAACTGCAAACGCCAGGCGCACATACATTCCCGAGGAATAAAACTTTACGGGCACTTCGAGAAACTGGTCGACTTCTGAAAAAGCTATGATCTCATCGAGCTTGCGCCTGATTTCCGCCCGTCTCATTCCCAGTATGGCGGCATTAAGATAGATATTCTCGCGGCCGGTAAGATCGGGATGAAAACCGGTGCCGATCTCCAACAGACTGCCAACGCGTCCGTAGATGTCGGCTTCCCCCTCGGTGGGTTTGGTTATCCGCGAAAGTATCTTGAGCAAGGTCGATTTCCCGGCGCCGTTGGGTCCGATGATCCCGATCACTTCGCCCCGCTGCACTTCAAAACTCACATTCCGTAGCGCCCACAAAGCGCTCTCGCTACCGTTGCGTCCGGCCAGGCGCTCAAACGGAGATTTGACCGCGCCCACCAGCGCCTCCCGCAGCGTTGGATGTGTATTGCGGGACCAGCGCAAATGATAGCGCTTACTTAAATTCCTGACTTGAACGATTGGCCGCATCTTTGTTTTAGACTACGTCGGCAAATTGGTCTTCCATCCGCCGGAAAACATGAGTCGAGTAAAAGAGTAATGCCAGGGTGATAAATGCCGAAGTGATCAAGCTGCCGCGATTCATGGGAAGCCCGAAAAGACAGGAACGAAAATTCTCGATTATGCCCGCCAGCGGATTCAAATCATAAACCCATCTCCAACGCACCGGCACCATTGTCGACGGATAAATGATTGGCGAGACGAACATCCAGAGCTGTAGCATTACGGGGACCATCGTTCCTACGTCCCGGTACTTAACATTCAAGGCCGACAGCAACAGACCAACCGCCAAAGCCAGGATAGTGAGATGCACTACCACCACCGGCAACAGGAGAATGCTCCATGTCGGATGGATGCCGTAATAGACAATCAACCCCGCCAGGATGACGAAGGCTATCAGGAAATCTGAAAGCCTGACCGCCACCGTCGCCGCCGGGATCAGGACGCGAGGAAAGTAAACTTTCGTAATCACGTGGGCGCTGGCAACCAGACTGTAGCTACTGCTAGCGACCGCGTTGGAAAAATAAGTCCAGGGTAAGAGGGCCGCGTAAAGAAAGATTGGATAGGGCAGGTTCGGCGTTGGAACACGAACGATCATTCCCAGGAAGACCATAAAGATGACGGTCATCAAAAGCGGCTGCAAGATGACCCACATCGCACCCAGAATCGTCTGTTTGTAGCGAACTTTGAGGTCGCGCCAAACCAGAAAAGCAAATAGCTCTCGGTGCGCCCACACGTCGCGGAAATCAATCAAAGACCACGGACGGCTCGGTCTGATCTTGATATGCGGCTCTTCCGGCAGGCTTAGTGAGGAATAGAGGCTATCGGACATATGCGGCATTTGATTTGTTCAAAGACACCCACGCCTCCGTTTTCGCTGATCATATCGGTAGTTCGATATCAGGGAATAAATCGGCAGGTTTATCCGTTTGGCGCTCTTCAGCAGTAAGGGGATAGTCTTGCGCTTGATCGACAATCCTTAAAGAAACCGCGCTAGTGTATCCATTGAGGAAATAGCACGTCAAGCAAGCTTCGAATCAAACAGTACACGCTGGCTCAAGGCAGACCGGCCCTTCGCTTAACCATCTCAACGTGCCATCGGAAGCTATTAACGCGATCGTTAGATCTCCTTATCGCAGGCATGAGCAAATTCAATGACAATCACTTGTAAATTCTATTGACAGACCGATAGGGAATAGAGTAAAAGGTCAACCTCCTTTTAGGGGGTTTCTTGTTTTGAGATAATTTTTTCCTTCCATTCACCTCCATTCTTTGTCCCGAACGGAATGGCAAGCACTTTCGGTCAAGGTTCACCACATCTGCGAGTTTAAGGAGATATCCCAATGGCAGCCAATAATCGCCCGGTCAGCTTGAGGTTTGTGGGATCGCGAGTATCCTCTAATTTCAAAAACCGACTTTCCTTTAGAATTCTAGGGTTTTTAATACTGATTGGGTTTTTAGCCGCTACATTTTATTCGTCATCTTCAGCATCTTTGGGATCCAGAGTCCCAACCTTGGCCGGCGTCAGACTCGGCACTGGAGGCGCAACGGCGCCTGGCTTTGCGAATAAGAGCGAATTCAACAAGTCCTATAAGGGCTGGGGGCTGATGGCCCCGCTAGCACCCCTGGCGGGTGAGGAAATGATCGTAGTCAGCCCGCCTGCTACGCGTGCTCCCGGATGTAGTAACCCCAACGTGCTTTGCCTCGGCGAAACAGTCACGGCGGTAGTGTCGAATGCGCCTTTGCGGGCGGGATTCCGCGAGCGTCGAATTCAATGGGTGGCTCCCGACGGCAGCGTGCCGCAGGTGGTTGACGTGATAACCGACCCTCAGACTGACACTTACATGCTTCCGACCACAGGAAGTTTTGCGCAGGTCGGAACATGGGAGGTAAGAACCATTACCAACCGCTTCGGCGCAATAGCGACCACGAAGTTTGAAGTGGGAGACCCGACACAACCCAGCACCGACCTAGCCATCAGCGTGACCGGGCCAACAAGTGTCACGGCCAACACTAACGCCTCTTACAATGTTACCATCACTAATAATGGCCCGGACGCCGCGGATAACGTCAGCCTTTTCAATCCAGTTCCCTATAACTCAACTTTTGTATCAGCCTCCACCGCGGCGGGATTCTCTTGTACGCTCCCGGCTGCAGGTGATGTCGGCGATATTAGTTGTACCAAGGCGACCCTGGCTGCGAGCGCCAGCGCCGCTTTTACTTTTGTCTTTAGCGTTAATAGCGATGTGAAGAATGGCTCCGCGGTTTATGAGTGGGCGAAAACCGAAACCTCCACGAACGAACCGGATAAGAGCAACAATATCAGCGATGTTTATGCCAGCTCGACTGAGACCGGAGGCGGGGGCGGGACTTGCAGTTTGGATTGCCCTGAAGACATCACTGCCATTGCCAATACCGAGGAGGGCGGACAGCGCGGGGCTCACGTAACATATACCGCGCCGGTTACCTCGGGTGATTGTGGAACTGTGACTTCCACTCCGGCATCAGGTTCGTTCTTTCCGGTTGGAAACACCACAGTTACGTCGACTTCGGAGCTAAACGGAGGGAGTTGTAGCTTTACCGTGACGGTGGACGATCAGGGTACGAATCCGCCCATCATCAGTTGTCCATCGAACAAGAATGCAAATGCCGACAGTAATTGCGCCGCCGTAGTGGCTGTGGGAACCGCAACTGCAACGGGCAATAACGTCACAATTACTGCTACCCGGAGCGACGGCAAGCCCATGTACAATTGCGATGTCAACGGGACCAACTGCACTCGCCGAAGTCCTGATGAGCCATTCGCGGCTGGAATAACCACTATTACCTGGACGGCCTACTCGCATGACATCGCGGGGCCTTATCAGGACGCGGATCAAGAAGAAGCACACCGGACCGGCAACGCGTCATGCACGCAGACCATAAATGTTGACGACGTCACGCCACCGACCATCGATGCCCCGCCGTTCCAGACTGCATCGGCGGACGCAAACTGTATGGCTCCGGTGCCGGACTTCACTACGAGCGCGAGCGTCTCAGACAATTGCGCGTGCTCGAGTTCGGATATTAGGGAGGATTGCGCGGATCGAGAGCCGCTGACTGTTACTCAAAGCCCGGCGCCCGGTACTATGGTGGGACTTGGTTCCCACGACATTACGTTAACGGCGAATGACGGGTCCAGCCATGTTAACGGCGACGGCTCAACCGGCAATACTGCCACTGCGCACACCACCTTCACTGTCAACGACACGACTGCACCGGTCATCTCTTGTCCGGCAAATGTCTCGAACGTGCCTACCGAGACCGGTACCTGTGCCGCGCATGTATCCCCGGGAACCGCGACGGCGACTGATAATTGCGATAGCACGCCGACCATCACCGGTACGCGAAGTGACGGCCAGCCGTTAACTGCTACGTATCCGAGGGGGACTACCACCATCACGTGGACGGCCACCGATGATGCAGGTAACCACTCGAGTTGCACACAGACAATTACCGTCGTGGACGTCGAACCGCCGGTTATTGTATTGAATGGCCAAACGCCTTCGATGTGGCCGCCTAATCACAAGTACCAAACCTTCCAGGTTACGAATTTTGTGACCGGCGTGACTGATAACTGCGACAGCATCAGCGTTAGCAGTGTTTACATCACCAAGGTTACCAGTGACGAAATTGAGAATGGTAACGGTGACGGCAACACATTTAATGACATTGTGATTGCCGCCGATTGCAAGTCTATACAGTTGCGTGCTGAGCGTGAGGGGGACAGCAATGGTCGTGTCTACACGATTTTCTTCAGCGTGCAGGATACGTCAGGAAATGTTGGGACCGCCACGGCGACAGTGGTAGTGCGACATAATCCGGGCCAAACAGCTGTGGATAGTGGGCCGCACTACACCGTCATGAGCAGTTGCCCATAACGGACGTTGGTGAACTATGGAGGCGGGCGTTCGCGCGCCCGCCGACTCCCAACCGGGTTTCATGAGAGGAGAAAGAGATGAAATACGCAGTTTCTAAGAACACTCTAAGCCGTCTGATTATTCTTTGCGTTGGCCTTTTTGCGCTGACGGCGTTTTCAGCAGCGCGAACGATGACTACGTCCGTCAATATCGTGAACAATTCAGACCGCGCGATCCGCAATGTTTATCTGTCGCATGTTAATGTTGATGACTGGGGTAATAATCAACTGAGCGAAGGCACCACCATCGCCGCCGGTCAGTCTTTTAACCTTGGCAATGTGGCGTGCGATCAGCAGCAGGTAAAAGTAATTGCCGAAGATCAGGACGGCTGCTTTGCCTCGACCGTCGTGAGTTGCGGCAACAGTGCCACCTGGACCATTACGAACGATACAGCGCGCGACTGCGGCGGTAACTAGCATTTGCGTTTTGGCATTTATTTATGGGTTTGGTAAGAACCATTTCTCGGCAACCGTGGGAAGACTCGGCGCAACAGTGGCCGGAACAGATCCGTGTTCTACTGGCGGCCATCCCCAAACTTTCAATGAAGAAGGAGACTCCAAATGAACAAGTTTCGGCTCACTATTAAACTACTGGCAATTGCGATCTTCATGCTCGCGGTTGTCTCCCTGGCCCAGGCGCAGGCACCACGCACCTGGGTGTCCGGAGTTGGTGACGACGCCAATCCATGCAGCCGCACCGCGCCGTGCAAAACCTTTGCCGGGGCGATTTCAAAGACCGCCCCTGCGGGAGAAATTTCCGTGCTCGATCCGGGTGGCTTCGGCGCCGTGACGATCGGCAAGTCGCTGACCATTAACGGCGAAGGTACGCTGGCCGGTATACTCAATTCCGCGGTCAACGGCATCATCATCAACGCGGCGACAACCGACAACGTTTTCATCAGAAACATCTCGATTAACGCCCAAAATAACGGGCTTGACGGCGTCAAAATCCTTCAGGCCAAGACCGTGACCCTTGAGAATGTTTCGATTGCGGGTCAAACCATCGGTGTCGAAGTGTTGACGGGCGCCAACGTCAATGTGTCGATGGTTAACACGACGATCAAGAACTGCACTACTGCTGGCGTCAGGGCGGACACCTCAGCCGGAACGGCACGCGTGACAGTCCGCAACAGTATGTTTACGAACTGCGGCACTGGTATAAACCCCAAAAGGAATTCGCGTGTGTCGATAGAAGAAAGCACGATATCGGCTAATACTCTGGGCGTCCTGGTCGAGGGTCCCGGGGGTACTGCCATCGCTCTTCTTAAGAGCTGCCACGTTACCAACAATACCAGCCATGGCCTACAGGCCGGCAGTGCAGCGTCCACCAACACTTCGGCGATCAAAATCTCTGACAACCTGATTAACAACAACGCAGGCGCCGGTGTCTCAATTTCGACTAACGGGATTGTTGAGACATTCATGAATAACGAAATTAACGGCAACAACCCTGACGGTTGCGTCGGTTGCACCAACGTGACAGGAACCTTCAACTAAACTTTCGTTCGTCTAAACCTTTATCGACCTTCCGACGGAGCTAAGTTCCGTCGGGAGGTTTTTGTTTGCTGCGTTCCTAAGGGTCGCCTACGAGATTGTTGCTTCCCGCCTGCCCGGGTGGTGTCATAATTTGAGGACTCCATGCCGTCCTCGACTGTCTCCCGCAAATTAAGACACCACCCATGCCCGTGTTGACTCAGAGCTAATCACGACTTGTGTTAGACTCCGGTTTTGACTGCCAGACACACTTCAACAAAATGCGAACTACCCAGTGCTTCCCTAGTACCGCCAGGTTTTCATGAAAGAATTCCATCTTGGCTGCCGGAAGACTCAGTGTATTAACAGTTTTTATGAGGGAGTTCCAGAGGCCGCCACGAGAAGATCGGGTTGAGAAGACCAGCGTTTCAGTAACCGGCCGGATCCACATACTATCAATCAGTCTAAACCAACCGAGAAAGAGGAGAATCTTAGATGAACAAGTTTCGGCTCACTTTGAGCGTATTAGCAATCGTAATCTTCACAGGCGCTTTTGCCTCAATATCCCAGGCGCAAGCAACGCGCACGTGGGTGTCCGGCGTCGGTGATGACGTCAATCCATGCAGCCGCACCGCGCCCTGCAAGACTTTTGCGGGCGCCATTTCCAAGACTCAACGTGGCGGAGAGATAGACACACTTGATCCAGGCGGCTACGGCGCGGTGACGCTCACCAAGTCAATTACTCTTGACGGCACCGGCACCTTAGGTGGGATTCTATCCAGTGGGGTGAACGGCATTATCATAAACATTGCGCCTAACGTCGACGATCCGTTTCGCCAGGTTATTATCCGGGGACTGTCGATAAACGGCGCCGGCCTAAGCGGTACTGCGGGAACCCGAACCGGCTTAAACGGAATAAGTATCACCTCGAACGGTGCTGCGATTGTCCAGGTTGAGGACTCGATCATTCAGAACTTCAGTCAAAACGGCATCAACATTGTTGGCTCCAGCGCCGTCAACTTGAATGTCAATAACACGCAGATCAAGAACTGCACTGGCGCAGGCATCAGCGCAGATACCTCCGCCGGAATAGCGAGAGTGAGTGTAAGAAACTCGTCGATAACGAATTGTGGAACCGGAGTGAACGCGAGGAGGAATTCGCGCGTGGGGATGATCAATAGCACTCTGTCGTTTAATTCGATCGGACTCTTTGTCGAGGGCAACGGCGGTACGGCCGTCGCGGTTCTTGAGTTCTGTCAAATCGCCAACAACACAGGTAACGGCATACAAGCGGGTGGCGGCGCAGCCGCTAATCCTTCGGTTGCCCGCATCTCCGAAAACATAATTAACAATAACGCCGGCGGCGGGGTCTCGATTCAGGCCAACGGGTCGGTTGAGAGCTTCCTTAATAACAAGATCGTCGGCAACAATCCGGACGGCTGCGTCGGCTGCGTCAGCCTTAGTGGAAACATCAACTAACCGTTCGCGCTTAACTGCTCATAGACCTCCCGGCGGACTTAGACTGAAGTCTGTCGGGAGGTTTTGTTTTGTCTTGCCAGCCCGGCCCCCGCTTAAAGGACTCCGTTGCTGACGCGGGCCAACCTCAGGTCCAATCACGATACTTGTGCTAGACTTCGTTTTTGTTAGTCATCACTCGACCAAATCAGGGTTGCATCAGATTGAGTGGGCGAGAAATAAGCGATACCCAAGTAACTGGTTACCTGCATCCGGATTATGCAGCGTCGTTGGCTGAGTTTGGCGTCCCATACGAATTGCCTCAAAGTCGAGGCTGGATTTTAAGACGGAAAATCCCAGATCATACCGAGCACGATGCGATCGGTTGTTATCCATTATTCACCTGCCAGGATTGGTCACAGCTCCATTCTGACCTGGACAACTTGAGCGGGGAATTTGTGAGCCTGGCGTTAGTCGCTTCCCCTTTTGGGAATTATGAACCTGCATATCTGAAGAACTGCTTTCCCGATGTGTTTCTCCCTTTTAAGGAACACTTCGTCGTCGATCTCAACTTACCCAGAGAGACTTTTGTCCACCCGCATCATCGTCGGAACGCCCGCAGAGCACTCCATGAATTCCACGTCGAAACTTGTATCGAGGCGGCGGAGTTTCTGGACGAATGGATGCTTCTCTACGGTACGCTGGTCAGACGCCATTTGATTACGGGAATCGCGGCGTTTTCAGAGAATTCGTTTCGCAAACAGTTAAGAGTACCGGGCATCAAAGCCTTTAGAGCCGTGCGAGATGGCGTAACGGATGGCATGCTATTATGGTTCGTCCAGGAGAACGTGGCGTATTACCACCTCGGAGCCTACAGCGGACGCGGGTACGAATTGGGAGCGTCGTTTGCTCTGTTCGATCACGCGATCAAGTTTTTCGCTGAGCATGAGTTGGAGTGGCTCAGCCTGGGTGGGGGAGCCGGCGTACAGTCTCAGGAACCCGGCCTCGATCGATTCAAGCAAGGCTGGTCCACGGGTACTCGAACGGCTTATTTCTGCGGCAGAGTTCTTGATCCCGCAAAATATCAAGAAGTAGTGAAAACGCTCAAGGCGCCAGCCACAAAATATTTTCCTGCTTACCGTGCCGGCGAGTTTGGATGATCAAGAACTGAACGCGCGGTGAATAGCGACCGCGGCTTCTGTAAGCTCAAAACATTTCTGTTGGGAGAAATCCGGCATGAAATTCTTCGAAGAGATTTCTTACAAGAAAGGTGTGGCTGCAGAAATACGGGACTTGCTGACAACGACAAAGATCGTTTTGCTGACCGGATATCACGGCAATCATCTTTTCGAGTTTTACGATGCCCTTTCCGACCAAATTGGACCGTGGGGGCCGATGGACGAAGACCTGCAAACGGAAAAAAAGACCGGAGCCAAGTGGATTGAAATAAAGTATGATCCCCAATTCCCCAACAGCTATCGTCACAGCTCAACCCGGCAACCGCTGCATACGGACGGTTCTTATGAAAACAAGGCGCCGGAAGTGTCTTTTTTCTTTTGCGTCAAAGCCGCCCCGATTGGCGGAGCTACAACTTTTGTAGATTCGGACGATCTATTGCGGGCCCTGGAGCTTCATTCAAAAAGCCTTTTCAAAGCTTGCTATGACCTCCCGGTGAGATTCGCGAAAGGTCAGGATTCGAAAACCAGCCCCGTGATTAGAAATGATTCAAAGGGCGCCGTATTGACCTGGAATTATTTCCGAGTGGAAGAGACTTCTCCTGAAATAACCAAACTAAGACGAGAACTGCATCAGTTCCTGGAAGAAAAAATGGTCGGCGGTGGTCTTTGCTTTTCCTGCTCATTGAAGCCGGGCGAGGCGGTCTTTTTTAATGACGAGAGACTCCTGCACGGACGGAATTCATTTATTGCTAACCGCTGCGGAGATCGCCACCTGCTGAAAGGCGGGCTATATTTGGCGAAGCAATAGACCCGCGCTCGACTGCTGAACATGAGTGGAAAAGTCGAACAAATTTCCAAATTGGATGAAAGACTCACTGGGCTGCTGGCTGAGGTCCTTCAGCTACCTGCCGCGACGATTAAGGATGATCTGGCGATGGCAGAAATAGATGTCTGGGATTCGCTAAAGCATATGGAACTGATTGCCGCACTGGAAGAGAGCTTCTCGATTCAACTAACGTTTGACGACATTGTAGCGATGCAGAATGTGTGCGAGATCAAGCGCGTGCTCAGGCACCGGGGAGTAGCCGACTGAGTGAATCTGCGGGGCAAAAAAATTATCGTGACCGGCGGTGCGAGCGGTCTCGGGCGATCTATGGTCGAAAAGTTGGTCGCTCTTGAAGCCGCGGTGACTGTTTTCGATATCGACGTCGCGGGTCTTGACGAGTTAAGGCAGCTGCGCGAACTGAATTGTGTCGAGTGCGATGTTTCAAACTATGACCAGGTACGTAAAGCGACGGCTGAATATCATGACGAGTTTGGCGCCGCCGATGTATTGATTAATAACGCCGGCATTCTTTACAGCGCCCCGTTGGTCAGGATCACAAGTTCCGGCATTGAGCAGCACAACGTGGCCATGTGGAACAAGGTTCTGGAAACTGATTTAAGTTCCGTGTTCTACATGACGGTTTGCGTTGTAGAGAAGATGATTGCCGCTCGCACCAAAGGGGTAATAGTAAACATCAGTTCTGTTTCGGCTTCCGGTAGTCCCGGCGCATCCGCTTACTCGGCCGCGAAGGCGGGTGTGAATGCATTGACGGCTGCCTGGGCGAAAGAATTAGGTCCGCTCGGCATCCGTGTCGTTGCTGTTGCCCCCGGCTTTACCGAGACCGCGTCGACCAGGGCGGCGATGAGCGAGGCGGCGCTGGGGGATACGATTAAAAGAGTTCCGCTCAAAAGACTGGGCAAGCCTGAAGAGATTGCGAATGGAGTTCTCGCGGTGCTTCTAAACGATTTCTTCAACGGCAAGATTTTCGAGTTGGATGGAGGGTTGATTGTCTAACCGAACGCCCGGCTCCCGCCGATGAGTATTTCTCTGTGCTGGAGATAAGGTCTATCACATGAAGTGGAACAAGATGGGAATGATCTTTCGGCCTGACCATGACTATGAATGGATGGCCACTCACGCCTATCTCCCCCTCCCGGATAGGGTATCCGAGAACGTCCTGCGAATTTACTTTAGTACCAGGTCAAAGACGATTAAGTCAGTCACCACCTTCATTGAAGTGGAAGCCGACAATCCGTCGAATGTTCTTTATGTGCATGATAGACCGGTGCTCTCGATGGGTAAGTTGGGAACTTTCGACGACGGTGGTGTCGGACCTTACTGCATCGTGAATCACGATAACAAGAAATACCTTTTCTATGGCGGCTGGAACGCCAGCGTGACGGTTTCCTATCGAAATTCAATTGGCTTAGCGGTGAGCGAAGATGACGGCTTCACGTTTCACAGAGTTTGCGAAGGGTCAGTGCTCGATAGAAATCAATCCGAGCCCTATTTCACCGCCGCCTGCGATGTCATGCCCCGTGACGGTAAATGGCAAATGTGGTACGGGTCGGCTACGGGTTGGGTTGTCATCAACGGCAAACCCGAGCCGCGGTATCAAATCAAGTACGCCGAGTCTGACGACTTAGTTAACTGGAGCCGAGAGAATCTCACTTGTATTGAGTACCAGTCGGATGGGGAAGCAAACGCCCGACCCTCTGTGATCAAGGAGGATGGGTTGTATAAGATGTGGTACTGCTACAGGGGAAGCATCGACTACAGAACAGATAAGCAGCAGAGCTATCGGTTGGGCTATGCCGAATCGATTGACGGCTTACGCTGGGCGCGCAAAGACAACGAAGTAGGCATTGACAGATCTGAAACCGGCTGGGACTCGGTCATGATGTGCTATCCCTACATTTATGAACATAAGGGCAGAAAATATCTTTTCTATAACGGCAACGGCTTTGGCGAGTCCGGGCTTGGCTATGCTGTCCTGGAGCAGGAGTAGTTTCGCGGCCTGGAGAATGGCGATCACAGGATCGGCCGGCAGCGTGCCGGCAGAATGGCACCCCAAGCATGTACGATTACAACCTGGGCGTTCGGTTTGAAACTGCGGTGGCTGACCATGCGCAGCGTAGCGCCCTCTGGTTCAATTCAGATGAATCGATTAGCTACGGCGGGTTGAATAAGCTCGCAAACAAGATCGCGCGTTGGCTAATCACTCAGGGTGTGAATAGCCGCGACGTTGTTTGCCTCTCTGGGGAAAAGACCCTCTCCACATTCGCCTGCATGCTTGGATGTCTAAAAGTCGGAGCAGTATATTGCGTGCTCGATCCCGACAGCCCCCCGGAACGTTTGCGTAAGATCCTCACCACTTGTCGCCCTAGATTGCTGCTGGTGGAACGCCAGCTTCCCAGTGAAGCCGGCGAGGTTGTCTCCGATCTGGGAATCGAAGTAGGCGAAAAGAATTCGGATCAACTTGCTCGGACACTTAGTGATCTTGATGAGTCAAACCTGCCGCAGACCCACCGCGTCACCGGCACAAATCCGGCTTACATTATGTTCACCTCAGGCTCGACAGGCGTTCCCAAAGGAGCGGTGATAGCACACGCCGCGGACTTGAATTTTATCGATAGGTGCCAAAACGTTTTTGGCATAAACGAGCGGGACGTGCTTACCAACGTGAATCCGCTGTTCTTTGATAATTCTGTCTTTGACTTCTATTCCGCTTTGTTTACCGGAGCATCACTTGCGCCGTTCACACCGGAGGAAGTGAGAGATCCCCGGGGCTTGGTGGACAAGGTCGATGCCGCGGGTTGCACGCTATGGTTCTCTGTACCCTCGCTGCTGATGTTTCTCCAAACAATGAAGGCTGCTGACGGCCGGAATCTGCGGTCGATTCGGCGGTTTGTTTTCGGCGGGGAGGGATATCCAAAATCAAAACTGAAATCGTTGTATGATTCATACTCTGATTCCGCGGAGTTCTTCAACGTTTACGGTCCGACTGAATGCACCTGCATCTGCTCCTCTTACAAAATCGGCGATGATGACTTCGCCGATTTGCGAGGTCTATCGCCTCTGGGAAAGATTGCCGGTAACTTTGAGTTTTTGATTCTCGACGAAGAGTGCAAAATGGCGCCCCCCGGAGAAACCGGGGAGTTATGTCTACTGGGGCCGAACGTGGGACCGGGTTATTACAATGATCCCCAGCAGACGGCGGCGAGCTTTGTGCGGAATCCCTACAATGATAAGTTCGCGGAAACAATGTACAAGACCGGAGATCTCGTCCGACTCGATCCCGCGGACAGCAAACTGTACCTCCAGGGACGCAGGGATAATCAGATTAAGCACATGGGTTATCGGATCGAACTTGAAGAGATCGAAGCTGCTCTGCAATGCCTTAATTATGTCTGTGAAGGTGTTGCGCTTCACACGCGCGAGAATGGACTCAGCCGGATCATTGCGATTGTATCGACCCGCGAAGAGCTGGATAGAGATCGAATGAGACACGACCTGAAGCAAATCATTCCCGAATACATGATCCCTTCCCTTTTTTATCGCGAACTGCAATTGTCGAAAACTCCTAACGGTAAGATCGACCGCAGGCACCTGGCGGAAAAGTACCTTTCGAAATGAAGAGGCCGCTGAACACATGAGCAAGGTCGTGATATTCGGAACGGGAAAAATCGCGGACCAGGCGTACTTCTATCTGAAGAACGACAGCCCGCACGAGGTAGTGGCCTTTACAGTGGATCAAGCCTACCTGAACGTCAAAGAAAACTTTGGCTTGCCCGTGGTCCCGTTTGAAGAGATTGAAAAGACATATCCCTCCGATCAGTTCAAGATGTTTGTCGCGGTGGGCTGGTTTGCGGAATTCAATAAGTTAAGAGCGCGAAAATACGAAGAGTGCAAAGCCCGGGGGTACCAACTAATCAGCTACGTTAGTTCGCGCGCGTCAAACGTCGGACAAGTCGCGATAGGGGACAACTGCTTCGTCCTCGAGTTTGCGGTCATACAGCCTTGCTCAAAGGTCGGGAATGACGTTTTTATCTGGAGTGGTAATCATATTGGGCATCACGCTGAGATCGGCGATCATTGCTACATCGCAGGCAATGCGATGATTTCAGGCAATGTCAAAATTGAGCCATATTGCTTCATTGGCGTGAGCGCGACCATCGGCCACGAAATTACGATCGGCAGAGAAAGCTTTATCGGGGCGGGATCCCTGGTCACCAAGAATGTCGACCCAAGGAGCGTATTCATTGCTCAAGACACGCCCAAGTATCGGCTTGACTCCGAAAGTTTCCAACGCCTAACGAAGATGCGGTGAGTGTCCATCGGGGCGCGCGTAGCTATTATTCCAACTGGTGTGCTGGGTTACATGTTCAAAGAGATCGGTAATGATAATCTGGAGAGGTTTCGGATCATCTATCACCAAACGACTCCTTATTCAAATCCGATTATTGAAACAGTCTTATATCAAAATAAGGGCGGCGGAATGTATTACGCCGGAGATCTGATCGATGGAAACTATCTGATTTTTCATCGCAGTGGGTTTGCTCATATTAACTTCAATCCCTTTGATGAAAGTATTAACGAGGAGTTCTTTCGTGGAGTCGATGTGTTCCTGAAAACCAATCCAGCTATTCCGGATTATCTGATGTTCTATCATACTCCGGCAATCCTGCTTGATTATTGGAAGACGCAGGAAAAGCAGTACTTCAGAATTCGAAAGCGGAGACGCTACCAGATCGATGAGAATCATTTTATGACTTTGGATCCGGCATCGTACGCGGTTCCCGGCAGTCATCAATTGATCCCACTTCAACAATGCCCCTACGAAGACCTGGGCGTCTTCGAGCTTTCACTGGACAGCAAGTTCTACGACTCGCGGGAACAGTTTCTGCAAAACAGTTTCGGCTTTGTCTTATATAATGACGAAAACAAACCTGTATCGATAAGTTATCTGATGTGCCTGGTAGGCCGTAACAGCGAATGCGATTTGAAGACTCTCCCGGATCTTAGAAACAAGGGTTACGGATATATCAACATTACAAATTACGTGCGCGAATCGATCTCAAGAAAAATAAATGTCGGATGGGACTGTTTTGTAGACAATCATACGAACAAATGGGTAAAGGAATACGGATACACGCACATCATACGCGAATATGATTTCGTCACTTTCCTCAAGTAAGAGTGCAAAAATGTTAAGGCGACTCTTTCAATCACAGCTCGGCGCAGAAAAGGTGTTTTGTATCGGTTTGGTTAAGACCGGAACTACGTCTCTCGAGCGGGCTTTGAAAGACCTTGGTTACAGACTCGGCGATCAGCGGAAAGGTGAAGCATTGTTGCCCGCATACGCGGTGAGGAACTTCCGGCCGATTGTCGATTTTTGCCTGACGGCCGATGCTTTCCAGGATGCGCCCTTTAGCTACCCCTTCACCTATATAGCTCTGGACCAAAGTTTCCCGAATGCCAGGTTTATTCTTTCCGTTCGCGATGATACGGAACAATGGTATCGCTCATTAATAAGATTTCATGGGAATTTATTTGCCGGTGGCCGCGTACCCGTTAAGGAAGATTTGGTTAAAGCCACCTATTCCTACCCGGGTTTTGTCTGGGAAAGCACGCGCGTATTGGTGAATACGCCGGATGACGATGTCTACCATAAACCTACTTTGACTTCTTATTATGAGAGACACAATGCCGACGTCCGGGATTACTTTCGCCGCAAATCCAACTTACTGGAAATAAACGTTTCAGACAAAGAGGCCTATAGAAAGTTCTGCCAGTTTCTCGGAAAACAACCGGTGGCGGAAGACTTTCCCTGGTTGAATGCGTCTTCGCCGTTACTGGACGAAGAAACCAAAGGTTGAAATCAGGGTGCCCAAATCAATAGCTGAAGCTTATGAGACACCGGAACCCGCCCATGCGACTGTGGGCCGTTTGGCTCTCCTGGGCGGCGAGCCCGCATTTTCCGAGGCGTTGCACGTGGGACGTCCGAACATCGGCGACAGAGAAAAGTTTGAAGCGCGCGTTCGCGACATTCTTGACGAACGTTGGCTTACTAATAGCGGCCGATATGTGCAAGAGTTTGAACGGCGCATCGCCAAACTCGTGGGTGTCCGGCACTGCATCGCAACGTGCAACGCAACGACCGCGTTAGAGATTTCCATTCGCGCGCTGGGCATGACCGGTGAAGTGATCGTGCCATCTTTCACCTTCGTGGCGACCGCTCATGCTCTTCAGTGGCAGGGTATTACGCCGGTCTTCTGCGACATTAATCCGCAAACTTATAACCTTGATCCGCGGCAGGTTGAGGAGATGATCACCGAGCGAACCACCGGGATCATTCCGGTGCACGTCTTTGGCCGGCCCTGCGATGTGGAGGCGTTGACCCGCATTGCTTCAGAGCGAGATCTCAAACTTCTCTTCGATTCCGCGCATGCGCTCGGTTGCTCATATCAAGGTCGATTGATCGGTGGCTTCGGTCAGGCTGAGGTCCTATGCTTTCATGCAACCAAGTTCATCAATTCGATGGAAGGTGGGGCCGTCGTCACCAATGATGATGAACTGGCGCGCCGGATTCGGCTGATGAAGAACTTCGGGATCAGTCAGTATGATCGGACTGACGAAATCGGCATTAATGGAAAGATGACTGAAGTGTGTGCCGCGATGGGCATGACCTCGCTCGACGCGATGGACGAGATCGTGGCGATCAACCGTCGTAATTGGGAGGCCTACCGCGAAAACCTGACGGCCTTCCCTGGAATCTCGCTTATCGAATACGATCCGGCGGAACAGAACAACTATCACTACGTGGTGATTGAGATAGACCCTGAGAAAGCGCCGCTCAATCGCGAAGAGCTTTGGGCCGTGTTGCACAAGGAGAACGTACTTGTCCGGCGATATTTCTGGCCGGGCTGCCACCGCCTGGAACCTTATGGGTCGCTCTATCCAAATGCGCACCTGTCTCTGCCTCAAACCGAACGCGTGTCTGAGCAGGTTATGACCTTACCAACCGGCCAGACGATTACTCCGGAAATCATCCGCGTGGTTTGCGATATCATCCGCGCGGCCTTTGAAAACGCTGCTGAAATCCGGAAAGTCCTGGAAGAGAGAACGACCGCCGGGAATTCATGAGGCAATTGGCAGGGCCCGAGTTTGATTTCGGGTTGTCTTTCCCTGAGCGAGGACGATCCACGAAATCACACGAAATAACATTTCGTGTGCCTACGTGGATCGTCTTAAATCCCATGAGGGTTTCAAGTAGGCCGTTACGCGGAGGGAAATTGTGAACTTAAGCCGGTACAAAGAGCAGGGCTTTGTGATCCTCAAAGGTCTGTTTGCAGTTGAAGAGGTCGCTCAGATCCACGCCGAGGCCAAAGAGGTGTTCGCGATGCAAATGCTTCGGCATTGCCTGTTGCCGCCGGGCGACGTGAGCGAAACGGAGTTCAACGCTGCAATGTTCCAACTGTTCGAACTTGACCTGCCGGCATTCATGAGCTGCGGCAAGCAGGCCCAGCACCTGATCTCGCTGCATCGTCTCTCGCTCGACCATCGCATTGTGGCGGCCCTGAAGGCACTGGGTCTATCGTTCCCCAACATCGGCATGCGTCCGCTGCTGTCTTTTCACCATCCACGCCTCGCGCAGACAGAAGTCTTCTGGCGGCTACCGCCTCATCAGGACTGGCGCGTTACCCAAGGGTCACTGGACTCTGTATCCCTCTGGGTGCCGCTTGTGGACATTGATAAAAGCCTGGGAGCACTCGAAATCGTTCCGGGTAGTCATCGCTGGGGACTGCTCCCAGGCGGTCATGTGGATAGCGACGACTACATCCTCCCGGAACTCGATCCGTCAAGCGTGTTACCTGTCGAAATGAAGCGCGGCGATGCGCTTCTCTTCTCGACCCTGCTGGTCCACCGCTCCGGTGACAACGTGACCGAATCGATCAGATGGTCTTGTCATTTCCGCTACAATAATCTACTTGAAGAGACCTTTATTCAGCGCGGCTACCCGCACCCCTTCACCTACAAGCCGCAGAGGGACTTGATTACCGCTTACTTTCCTAGCACTGCCGAGGTAGATCAGATCTTCAATAATTCTGAGAGTGAAGAATAGTTAAGTGACCTATCTTCGGTGTGCGCGGCGTTGCCTCAAAAGTCAAATTGCAGGAGTTTTCAGTGATGTCCCAACGGGACTGCGGCCTCCAGCCCAGGGTTGCCGCATCGGCTACCCTGGGAAACTAGTAAGAAAAAGAAATTTCAACCGCAACGCAGTTGCGTCGGTTTCTCCAAAAAAATTCACCAGGCAGACGCAACCGCGTTGCCGTTGAGGGCAGATCGCTTTCTTGACCCAGGGTAGCCGAAGCGGCAACGCTGGGCTGGAGGCCGTTGCCCCGTTGGGCCATAACTGAGAACCTGTCGTAGCCGTCAGGGAGAATTCTGATTTTTGAGGCAAAGCCGGTGCGCACCGGCTGAGGGGAACCAGTCGCGGGTGGTCGCGGGTCACATCCTCCGCTCGTCAAAGATCGCAGATGCGGGTCGGATGACGCCCGCTTCGAGTAGCCTCGCCAGGGTCTGCTCGTCGAGCACTTGGCGCTCGAACTCTTCCCGAAGATGTCCGGCCTCTAACATTGATGCCCAGCGCTTCCAGTGCCAGGCCACGTATCCCGAGAAGAAGTGCGGAGACACACGGATTACTCTACCGATATTTGTGACTTTCCGTTCGAAGCTCTCGAAGGTGGTGAATGGCACGTGCGCAATCAACAGGTCGGCCGGCTTTGCGCGTCGCACGGGCCTGTCGCCGGCGGGCTCTACAAAGTGGCCGCCGGCGCTCACCGTACCGATCACATCACCCCTCGCCAACACTTTTGGCACGATCGGCTGTCCCAGTATCCAGGGCACGTCAGAGTGTTGTTCGATGTACAGATGAAAATTCGGGATGGTCTCGACACACAGAAACAAATCCTGGTAGTGCGATGGCGAGAATTCGTCGGGCACCAGTGGCCCCAGCCGCGTCGGCGGCACATTGAACCGGTCCACTGTCAGGATGTCCGAGTTCTCCAGGCTATGGCAGTCTCTCAATGAGCCCGAGGCAGGAATCCAGAACTCATCGGCATCCAAAAAAAGGAACCAATCCGCGTTCGTTTTTCGTGCCCATTCCAGTCTGTAAGTTTCCGTGATTGCCTGGCTCCATGGTTCTACGCGATCGACGTGCACGACCCACAGATCATCTTTCGTCTTCAGCGCCTCGAGAACTTCCAACGTGCCGTCCGTTGATCCGTCGTCGTAGGCAACAATTAAGTCGACGCCGATGGATCGCAGGTGGTTGATGGAAGCGCCGATTAACTCGACTTCGTCTTTGACACCCAGTAGGGCCACTATCTTCATGGAGTCTTTTCTGAATATTAAGGTCGCGCCCGGGGAGCTTAGCGCCGTTTTCTACTTCTCTTGTGTTACTGACAGCTCAAGCATTTGCTGACTTCGCGGGTGATTCCAATCGCCGATCAACCTGGCTGACAATCCGGCAATCGCCGCCAGCCATTCCAGCTCGCGAAATGAGTAGTGAAAAGGATCAGTGTCGAAATTCGTAATAATTCCGCCCGGCTCGTGTTTGATGGGCATCAGATGCCCGGGCGAGGGCGCCAGAAAAAAAGTAGCATAGAACTTGCCGCCGAACTTTAGAATCTTACGAACTTCAACCAGGCAGCGGACGATTAGATTCATATGCAGGTGAGTGAAAACTGATTGGGCGATGGCAAAGTCAAAAGAGATTCCAAAGTGCTCCATCTCGAATTTGTTATTTACCAGGAGATGCGGCTGCTTGCTCTTCAGTCCTGCGTGCTCAATCTCGTGCTGTCCGGCCTCAATCAGCGATGCGTTGATATCCAGGCCGTAATAGTTACCTTCGTCGAGATAACGAATTATGGGAATTCCGCATCTCAACGCGCCACATCCTATGTCCATCAACTTGTGTTGCGGTAATAATCCCTGTTGTCGCAAGAAATCAAACTGCAGAACGCCGATTTCATCCCACAAGCCTCCCACCAGGTCCCGGTGCGCGCCCGCCGCTATCTCCTCCGGGGTCAGCTGGCGCTCGTAGTATTGGTTGACAGTTTTCATAGAACTGTGACTTTACCAATCCCGACATTCAGCCGAAGACTTTAGTTTGGCCGGAGGAGATGTTAATACAAACTTTTCGCCCCAGCATATTATTGAGGCAAGACTCGATGGCACAAAGGACATTAAGGTCAAACAAAATCTAGTAGTTCGTTGAGACGACGTTGCTATAGCTGCCTATAAATGCATTCATGCCAGCACCTGGCGAGGGGCCAACCGCAGTTGTGTTGCCAATGACGTTAACTGTAAATACGTTCGCCTCGTCTTTGTGCAGGAAAATGTTTTGCGTCAGACTTCCGATACTGGGCCCACAGACAGCATTGTTCATCGAAAAGCCAAGAGTGTTGTTGATGACGCTCCCGCCATCGAGACGGACATACACCGTATTGCAGTTGCCATCCGCAAACACCCCGGTGCCGTTATTCGCTATCAAGGAGTCCAAAACAACTGCATGAGCGTTGGCTCCCACATGTACGCCTTCGGTATTGCCAGTAAAAGAGCAATTTTTGGCAATGAACGATCCGCCCGTCCCCTTCGCGCCATATGTTAGTTGGGTAAAGTTGCAACCTTCAAGCACTGCCTGGCCCGAGGTCACCAGAAAGCCGGTGGTGTTCGACCCACCCGACCCGTTGAAAGTGATGTTCCGCAACGTTACCTGCTCACTCACTCCCACACTCGCCGTAATACCGATGGTAGTCGCGGCGACGGCGACGAAGGCCACCTGGCCCGGAAGGCCGGTAACAGTGATTGCGTGGAAAATTTGTAGTCCGCCGTACCCGACACCAGGAGTAAGCGCAATAATCTCTCCGCCGATGTTGGTCACGCCGTAAGCCACCGAGAAATTCCTGCAGGGGTTAGTGAACGAACAATAACCCTGACCGACAGTATTGTTGGTATCCAAGCCGATTCCCGGACCCGCCACAAACGTGCGTTGCGCCTGTGATTGTCCGGTCGTGGCGCAGGTGATGACAAACAAGAAAGCTGCTAAAAAACTCAATGCGAATTTTGTCTTTTTCATGGGAACTCTCCTCGAAGTGTAGTGAACGCCAGAGCCGCAACTCGAGCGCGTTGGTTGAAGTTGGAGTCTGATTCACCGGCACCCGTGCCGGCCCAGATGTTCGCTGGAAAAATCATTAAGCCTATTTGATAGAATGTATGCCCGTCTGCGGGGAAGACAAAGAAACCAAACTCAAACGGATGATTAATCTCGCACCCAAAACGAAGTGGCAATAAGTCCTCGCATCTTAATCACAGCCCATTTTTCCTGTCAATAAATAGTCCTGTCGGGTCTGAAGGTTGTGTTGCCGGGGCACTAGCCCGACCGTCAGGGAGGGCTCAACATTGAATCGTCACGAAATGAGCCCTCCCTGACGGTCGGGCTAATGCCCCGCTGTGCGCAAAGCGTAAAAGCCTCCGCCGGTCGCGGCTTACCGGGACCGACGGAGGAAATTCAGAAGCCGTTGGTTGCCGACGACAGTCTTACCCGCGCGATAGCCCTAGGGCAGTATCGTATTGGGACCGAAAGTCGGTATGTTTTGAATTGTGGTACATCCCGGCGTGCATTGCTGTTCACCCGCAGTGTTGCCTACCACGTTGGGCGTAGCAACCTGAGCACCGTAACCGAAAAACCAGATGTTAGCGAAGTTAGTGCCGGGACTAAGCATTTTGAGTCCAACAGTATTGCCAATGACGTTCCCCAAAGCTATGCGAACCATGGTGACGGGTATGTTGGCTAGCTGCCCGTCGGTTCCAGTACCGCTGGCAGAAACCCCAGTCCCGTTGTTGTAAAAGTCGGAGCTGATGAGATCCATTTTAGTGTTTGTGACGCTAAGGCCGGTGGCTAGTTGTGAGAACACGCAGTTCTTAACCACCAGTTTGCCGGAAGTGTGGGAAAGGCCGGTGTTGCTGCCGGCGCCCGAACCGTTGAAAGTTATGTTCTGCACCACTACCAGTTCGCTGGCTCCCGCGGCAACCGTGAAGCCAGTAGTGCCGGCGGCGACGGCTACGAATGCCACCTGGCCCGGAAGTCCCGTAACGGTTATCGCATGAGTGATCGTCAGTGCGCCGTAGCCGACGCCGGGACTGAGCGCAATAATCTCGCCGCCCGTATTCGTCACCGTATAGGCCGCAGAGAAGTTTCTGCAGGGAGCCGAGAAGGAACAGTCACTGGCAGTGTTGGAATCGTTGCCGATTCCGGGGCCCGCTACAAACGTGCGCTGAGCCGATGCCTGCCCAGCCGTAGCGCAGGTGATAACAAACAAGAAAGCTGCTA
The DNA here is from genome assembly GCA_033850605.1 of Blastocatellia bacterium. Taxonomy (GTDB): domain Bacteria; phylum Acidobacteriota; class Blastocatellia; order Pyrinomonadales; family Pyrinomonadaceae; genus UBA11740. The sequence continues at coordinate 31,387 of JAWWPL010000057.1, forward strand.
AAAAACTCATTGTCAATTTTGTCTTATTAATGTTTAGTCTCCTCAAAGTGAAATCAAAGCGCCCAGCCTGTGAG
>JAWWPL010000063.1:0-3488 GCA_033850605.1 Blastocatellia bacterium
GCGGACAAAACCGGCGACGCTGGATCCTCACTCTCGACGCGCGCGTCCGGTACGCAGTCGGTGGTCCCCGAATCTCGCAATCGCAAAAAGATAACCGCGGTCGTTGCCGGGCTTGTGCTTATGGCTGCCATTACAGCCCTGGGCTTTTACTTCCGCGGCCGTAGCACGAGTGGCGCCATCAAATCGATCGCCGTGCTCCCATTTCAAAACAGAAGCGCGGACAAAGACACGGATTACTTGTCTGATGGTCTGGCGGAGTCGTTGGTTTTCCGGTTATCCCAGTTGCCCGGGCTAAAGGTCAGCCCGACCAGCTCGGTCATGCAGTACAAGGGTAAGGAAACCGACTTGAGCAAGATTGCCAGCGAACTTGGCGTTGATTCAGTCATGACCGGTCGCTTCAACAAGCGGGGCGACAATCTGGATATCACCGTCGAACTCGTTGACACGCGAAACAACAAATCACTCTGGGGCGAACAGTACGAGCGCAAGATGTCGGATCTGCTCGCTACTCAAAGAGAGATTGCCAATACAATTACTCAGAAACTTCAGTTGCAGCTGGCTGGTAACGAAACCGGCATCGCAAAAAAATACACGAGCAGCAACGAAGCATATCAGCTTTATCTAAAGGGTCGATTTCACTGGGCCAAGCGCACTAAAGACGACCTACAAAAATCCATCGAGGCCTATAAGCAAGCGATCGAGATCGATCCGACATTTGCGCTGGCCTATGTGGGCATTGCCTATGCATACAATTCGATGGGAAAGAATCCGGATAGCGCCCCAAAGGACGCGATCCCTTTTGCCAAAGCTGCGGCAGCGCGCGCGTTGGAGCTCGATCCAACACTGGCCGAAGCGCACGCGGCGATGGCTGATTCATTGGCGATTGGCGATTGGAATTGGACTGAGTCGGAACGCGAATTTAAGCGGTCGATAGAGCTAGATCCCAATGTTTCTTACACCCATCTCGCCTACGCGGGTAGTTATCTGACAGCTGCCGGACGCGCCGAGGAAGTCGTCTCGGAATCAGAACGGGCACTTGAACTGGAACCCGTTTCACTCATCAACAACACAGTGATGGCGAGTTCGTTGGTCTACGGTCGAAAATTTGAGCGGGCGCTGACACAGGCGCGAAAGTCATTTGATCTCGATCAGAATTTCCCTCTGTCGCGACTGTGGCTCGGCCTGGCTTTGATCGCGAACGGAAAGTATGACGAGGCGATTGCCCTCGGAAGCGAGGGGCCGCAACAATCATCGACCAGGTGGACGATCCTGTGCCCGACGGCCCTGGCCCATGCCAGGGCCGGACATCCAGCCGAGGCCAGAAAAATCATCGGCGAACTGAAAGAGATAGAGAAGACCCAGTATGTCAGGACTTACTATGTCGCGATGATCTATGCCGCCCTCGGCGATAAAGACAATGCGTTTGTAGAACTCGAAAACTCGTTTCGGGATAAGGATTGTTATCTGCCCCGTGCCCGCGTCGATCCTTTCATGGATCCTTTGCGCGAAGATGCCCGATTCAAGGATATGATGAAGCGGATGGGTCTGGCGAATTGAGATAAGAACGCATTAGAAGTGCGGCGGGTTGACGCCACTTTGGTTAGGTTAGGTAATCTAACCTCTTTTGGAACTCGTTTAGAGGCGGGCTACCGCCCGCCAAATTGCGGATAAGGTGAACCGAAATGGCGGGCAGTAGCCCGCCTCTAAACGATAGTCGATTTCTTAATGAAACGTTGCCCTACATGTAATCGTGTTGAAACGGACGAGACGCTCAGGTTCTGTCGTCTCGACGGGACACTGCTCGTTGCCGCATCTGAGTCAGAGTCAGCAACGATGACTCTTCCCTCTTCCCAACCCAGCGAAGAACTCACTACGGGACGACTCCGCGTTACTCCTTCTATCGCCGTGCTGCCATTCGCGAACATGAGCACCGACCCGGAGAACGAATACTTCTGCGATGGGCTGGCCGAAGAACTGCTCAACGCACTCGCGAAGATTGAGAACTTGAAGGTCGCCGCGCGAACTTCTTCATTCTCGTTCAAAGCCAGGAACGTTAACGTGGACGAAATCGGCCGTGCCCTGCACGTCAACAGCGTGCTGGAAGGCAGTGTCAGAAAGTCGGGTAATCGGCTACGCATCACCGTTCAGCTCATTAACGCCACTGATGGTTATCATCTCTGGTCGGAGCGCTACGACCGCGAGATGAAAGATATTTTCGACGTCCAGGACGAAATCACTCTGGCGGTCGTCGATGCGCTGAAATTGAAACTGTTGGGTGACGTCAAAGATGCAGTACTGAAGCGCCATCACACGAAAGACTCTGCTGCTTACCAGGCCTATCTTAAAGGACGCGCCTTGCTGTACCAGCGAGGACTCAGCATTCCCAAGGCAATCGACTGTTTCACTCAGGCAGTGTCTCTCGATAGCGAGTATGCCCAGGCATGGGCGGGTTTGGCAGACGGATACACGACATCCGCGTATTCGGGATTCGGGCTGGCTCGCGAGGTAATGCCCAGCGCGTTGGAGGCGGCGCGGCGTGCGCTTCAACTTGAGCCGGATCTCGCCGAGGCGCACAGCGCGCTCGCGTGCGCCTCTTTGTTGTACGAGCTGGATTACGATCTTGCAGAACAGGGATTCAAACGCGCGCTCGAACTCAATCCCAACTATCCGCAGGCCCGAGCCTGGTATGGGCTATTCTTCCTGCACTGGGTTTCGGGTCGTGAAGCGGAAGGCCATGATCAGCTCTTGCGGCTCTTTCAGATTGACCCTTTGTCCAGCTACGCGAACGTTATTCTCGCCTTCTCCGACGTTAGTAGCGGTCGCTTGTCTGATGCCGTGGAACATGGTCGAAAGGGAGTCGAACTCGATCTTAATTCGTACTTGGCGCATTGGAGTCTTGCCGCCGCCCTGGCTGGCAGCGCTCAATATGAAGAGGCCGCTGCGATGGCAGAGCGGGCCTTGGCTATCTCCGGACGTCACAGCTGGGCGCTCATGTCGCTGGTGTCGATCTATGCGGCGTGGGACAAACCCGACAGCGCGCGCGCGGTGTACCGCGAGTTGGAAGCACGTAGCGAGCGCGAATATATTCAGCCGTCGATGCTGGCGCCCGCAGCCGCCGCTGTGGGAGAAATGGATCGAGCGATTGCGTATGCGCAGAAGGCGCTCGACGATAAAGATCCGCTGTTTGTAATGCTGGCGCGCACCTGGCCAGACTACGCCGGACTCCGCAAAGATCCCCGGTTCCTCGAGATAGTCAGTAATTTGGCCCTCCCGGGGTGGAGCATTAGTTCGTGAGGACGGTGCGTTGCTGTCGATGTGAGCAATCGGCCGCGGCCTCATTTACTGGAAGATCGATGTCGCGATGCTGTAACTGAAAACATGAGTACCTGAGCAACAAATAATGAGCGAACCCCTGGGCGTCAACACAACACTTTCGCACTACCGCATCGTCTCCAAAATCGGAGCGGGTGGAATGGGTGAAGTCTATT
>JAWWPL010000110.1:0-15045 GCA_033850605.1 Blastocatellia bacterium
CTATACAGGTAAGCACGCCGCCATCTGTGGTCAGCGCGATAGCCGGAAGGGCTCTGCGGTCCTGCAGGAACTTATTCACCATCTCACCGGCGATGTGCTGCGCGTCGGCGGCCGATCCGCCATTGCCGAAGAGTAAAAGTTTCCCTTTGGCTTGGAAAGAATCAGCAATGATACGCGCCGCGTGTTGGACGTCCGCGGCGTGCGCCTCGAAGAAGCGACGCTTCACTTCAATACTGTCCGCGACGATAGCTGAAATTCGATTTGTCACGAGTGATTTGTTTGAGGATTCTCAGAGTCCTGCGACTGACTTCCAGAGTCATATTCCTTCAAGCTTCCAAACTCTATGACTCTTTGGAACTCAGGAACGGAATTCTCATCATAGCCGTACGCACGGCGCCGCATTAGTTCGACCGCCCAGATCCGCTCTTGTGGCGTCCGCGAATGCCAATATTCACGATCCCCGGCCCGAGTTTCCACGGCCAACTTGATCGCTTCGATCTGTTTTTCTCTGGACGTTTTCATGACTGGAATTCTTGTCCGAGTATATCACGCAACTTTCTTTGATTCATCGACTGTCATCTCGCGAGTTCCCGGCCCTGCCTTCTTTGAACCATTACGTTTCCCGTTGAGCAAAGGCTTCAGCACCTGCCCGGTATGCGATCGCCGCACCGCGGCCACTTCTTCGGGCGTGCCGCTGGCGACTATGCGGCCACCGTGCGCGCCACCTTCCGGTCCCAGGTCAATGATGAAATCCGCGCTCTTAATAACGTCGAGGTTATGTTCGATGACTATCACCGTGTTGCCGAGACTTACCAGACGCTGAAGTACGTCCAGCAACTTATGCACGTCAGCAAAATGCAGCCCCGTGGTTGGTTCGTCGAGAATGTAAATCGTTCGACCGGTGGCCCGTTTGGAGAGTTCCTTGGATAACTTAATCCGCTGCGCCTCGCCGCCAGACAGCGTCGTAGCCGACTGGCCGAGCTTGATGTAACCGAGTCCCACGTCGAGCAGTGTCTGCAGCTTTGGCTTTATCTGGGGGATATTTTCCAGCAGCGGCAGGGCCTCTTCCACGGTCGCGTCCAACAGTTCGGCGATCGATTTGCCTTTGTATTTGACCGACAGTGTCTCGCGATTGTAACGCGCCCCGCGACAGACATCGCAGAGCACATAGACGTCCGGAAGGAAATTCATCTCGATTCGTTTGAGCCCTTCACCTTCGCAGGCTTCACAGCGGCCGCCTTTGACGTTGAAAGAAAAACGCCCCGGTTTGTAGCCCCGCTCGCGCGACTCAGGCAGCATTGCATAGAGTTCGCGAATGGGAGTGAACAATCCAGTGTAAGTAGCGGGATTCGATCGCGGCGTGCGGCCGATGGGAGACTGGTCGATCTCGATTACCTTATCGACGTGTTGTAGTCCCTCAATCGATCCGTGTGCGCCCGGCTCGAGCAGCGAATCGTAGAGCTCCCTGGCCAACGCAGGATAAAGGATGTCCTCGACCAGCGTTGATTTTCCTGAGCCGGAAACGCCGGTCACCACGGTGAGCAAACCCAAGGGGAAAGAGACATCCAACTCTTTCAGATTGTTGTGGCGCGCGCCACGCACCGTAATCACTTTTCCGTTCGGCGCCCGGCGCTCAAGGGGAACGGGAATCTTTCGCGCACCGCTAATATAAAGTCCGGTGATCGATTCCGGGTTGTGAGCAACATCGCCAGGCGTGCCAAAAGCGACGACCGTGCCGCCATGCGTACCCGCGCCCGGCCCAAGGTCTACGACATAATCAGCCCGTCGAATTGTCTCCTCGTCATGCTCAACCACCAGCACCGTGTTGCCGAGATCTCTCAGGGCCGAAAGGGTGTCCAGCAGGCGGCGATTGTCCCTGGGGTGCAAACCGATCGAAGGTTCGTCCAGGACGTAGAGCACCCCGCGCAGTTGCGAACCTATCTGCGTCGCCAATCGAATTCTCTGCCCTTCACCGCCAGACAACGTTGCGGAGGGACGATCCAGCGTCAAGTAACCGAGTCCCACCGTCTCGAGAAAGCGAAGACGCGATCGAATTTCCCTCAGGATCAAACCCGCGATCTTCGCTTCCCGATCACCCAGCCTGACTTGATCGAAAGCCTTGATCGCATCTTCAATTGTCATTGAAGTGTAGTCAGCAATGCCACGGCCGCCGACCCGCACCGCCAGCGAATCTGATCGCAGCCGGCGGCCTTCACATGAACGACAGATCGAAGGCGAAACCATCTCTTCCAGGGCTACCCGCACTTTTTCCGACGGCGGACTGTTCAACCGTTCACGTAACCACGGGAGAGCGCCTGCCCAGTAGCTCTTGTACGAATACAAACCCTGCTTGAATTTCAGTTGGGCCGAGAGTCCATTAAAGAAAGCTTCGCGTACTTCCCTGGGTAGATCCCGAAACGGCGTCCTGGGATCTACTTTGAAGTGTTCGATGATTGCGAGCAAAGCACTGCGAAGATAAGCCGATCCAGCTTTGTCCGCTGGACCCAGGAAAGGAATTCTTTCCGTCGGATCATCCGTGTTCGGCACAAGTTTTCCCGGATCGATCTCGAGGACGGTGCCGAGGCCATGACAATTCTTGCAGGCGCCATACGCTGAGTTAAATGAGAACGAGCGAGGCTCGAGCGGCGGCACATTGATGCCGCAATTCACGCATGCCATTTTCTCGGAATAGAGTTTCTCTTCGCCGTCAATTACGGAAACTAGTACCGCGCCGTTGGTAAGTTTCAGGGCCGTCCGGATTGACTCGCCGAGCCGTTCATTAATTCCGGTTTTGATCAGGAGGCGGTCGACTACTGCTTCAATCGAATGGTTGCGGCGCTTATCCAGACGTATTTCTTCATCCAGCGAGCGCAGTTCGCCGTCGATGCGCGCCCGAATGAATCCGTCGCTGGCCAGTTTAGCAAGCTCTTTTTTGAATTCGCCCTTGCGACCCCTGACAATCGGAGCCAGAATCATCACCCGCTCGCCGCCTGGCAACGACAGCACATCCTGCAAAATCTGATCGACGCTTTGACGCGTGATCGCCGCCCCGCACTGGTAACAATGCGGCAAGCCGATCGACGAGAAAAGGAGGCGCAGGTAATCGTAGATCTCGGTAACGGTGCCGATCGTCGAACGCGGACTGCGCGCGACGGTTTTTTGCTCAATCGAGATGGCGGGAGACAGACCTTCGACTGAATCGACATCGGGCTTTTCCAATTGATCAAGAAATTGTCGCGCGTACGCGGAAAGCGATTCCACATAGCGGCGTTGTCCTTCGGCATAAATCGTATCGAAGGCCAGCGATGATTTACCCGAACCCGAAAGGCCGGTTATTACAGTCAACTTGTCCCGCGGGATATCAACGTCGATGTTCTTGAGGTTGTGCTGGCGAGCGCCTCGAACGGTGATGCGATCAATTGCCATAGGCCTTGAAACCGAAGCCCTGCGTCACAGAGAAGAATTTCGCGTGACGGAGAACCCAATATTCTAGCCGGGAGTCGGCTGAACGACAAATCGCCGACCGGTTCTCCAGCCACCATCTATTATGCCTTTGTGGTGGATCATTTGGTCAGCGCATGAATCCGCGACGAACCACAAGGATAAGGAGCGCCGCTTGAATCGGCCCTAGGATCGTTTCCGCCAGGACAGCAAACCAAGCCGTCGCCGTTAGAGGGCGCGGATCGGGTCGCTGGAGAGTAATGACTGCAAGGCTGTAAGCGAGGGCTTTAGCCGGTTTCTGCGGCTGACCGACTTCATCCAAGGCAGTGGCCGCCTGTGCTGTGGGCGGTGGGTTGGACAAAACCAACGCGAGTGTAAAGGAAGCGAAAAAGTAGGAATGCACGTCAAGTAGGACTTGATCGATCATCATTCTTTGATTCGAATGCGATGTGCTTCGATCAGAAACAATTTTCCGGCCCAGTGTTCCAGCTTGGGGTATTTGCCCAGATAAGTAAGCCAGCGCATTACGATCGCGGGAAGGGATTCCGGATGATTCTTCACTTGCAACGCGATAATGCCGCCGAATTCTGCGGGAGGGTAGTTAATGATGTCGGCGAAGTCGCCGTTGAGAGTAACCAGTACGGCGTTAAGCCTCCGCGCACAGGCAATCACTTCAGGATCTTTCGCGTTTATTGGCAGGTGGCTCCGTAGCAACTCTACGTTATGTCCGGCGTTTTCTAACGATTCGCTAACCGATCGAGGCACGCATTGATCCATGAAAAGGCGCAAGCTTACACCACCCTATACTCGGCGAGATCGCGCGCGTAATCCAGGCACGCGGCGATGTCTTTTCGCGTCAGGTCCGGAAACTCTTTAATAACCTCATCGTAACTCTTGCCCGCTGCCAGATAGCCAAGAATCAGCGCCACCGGAATACGTGTACCTTCAATCCGAGGCTTACCGCTGAGAACGTCGGGTGTGCTAACGATATGCTGGCGCCAAGGGGCTTGCTCTCCGTGGGTGTCCATTTTCTTTTTCACCTCATGCCGAATTCTACGCGGCCCTTCGTTAACGCACAATATATTTGCGGACTTATTGTCCAGCAGAGATCCAGGCGGTCGCCAATTGAGAACGCCATCTTGACACTCAAAACAACGAAACCTAGACTGCAATCTGAGTCGCTCAAGTATTCATCCGGAGCCTTTTGAGTGAATTTACCTAACGCGCTGACACTTTCGCGAATCTTTATTGTGCCGCTGCTGGTCGTGGTGCTGTTGACCCCCGTGTCTGAAAACTGGCTGGGCGTGCCCAGCTATTTGCTGGGCGTCTCGATTTTCGTGATCGCCGCGTTGACCGATTATTTCGATGGGAAGATTGCCCGGCGGTGGCATCAAGTTTCAAAGCTGGGTAAGCTTTTGGATCCGATCGCCGATAAGCTCTTGATTTCAGCCGCGCTGATTTCACTGGTTGAGAATCATCTGGCGCCCGCATGGGCGGTGGTGATCATCGTGGGACGCGAATTTGCCGTCACGGGTTTGCGTTCAATCGCCGCGACCGAGGGAGTCATAATCTCGGCTTCGCGCATGGGCAAGTTTAAGATGGTCGCTCAGGTTGTTACTGTCGGTCTCTTAATTCTGTCGATCTCGTCGGGTGGCTCGCCGCATGTTTCAAACTTCGGCAGGCCGTTTCCGGCAATTCAGTTTTGGACTGTGCCGGAACTGCGTCTTGCCTGGCTGCACCTTACCGGCCCCGAAAGCACGAGCTGGACCGATTGGCAGGTGTTACTTTACACCGCTGGCCGGGCGATGCTTTGGGTGGTAGTACTCTCTTCAATTCTTTCGATGTACGGATACTTCCGCGCATTCTTCAGTGGTTTCGCGTGGCGCGAGGAGCCTGCGGCGCAGGCCGGCGCCACACCCGCGACTGCGGTTCAGTATCACGAACCATAGTGCAAGGCGTCATCAGCCCGCGCGTTAGCAGGGGCAACTCGGCGCTCTGATCGGCATCGGCCGCGACCGGAAAACGAGGATATCTACGCCGTCCACAAAAAAGGCTCTCAAGCAATCTGCTTGGGAGCCTTTTTTTTGTTCAGTGCGCCACTTGAGCCCTCCCTTTTGGTCGGGCTACTGCCCCGCATCCTCCTAAGGTTGGGGCGTCGGCGCCGGCGTCGCCAGCGGCACGGGTTCGCGTTTCAAACTAGGCGGAGCCGGCTTAGTGCTGTCGGGTTTCGCGGGGCTATCGGGTTTCGCGGTGCTATCGGGCGTCGTCGTCGAATCGTCAGGCGTCGGTTGCCGGCGTTTCAACGTCGGACGACCGGGCGTCCCGTCATCGGACCCGCCAATCGCTCCGTTAGATGACGCGCGAGCATTCGACAATCTCAACAGACGATTTTTGACCCGTTGAAATTCTGAGGAGCTAATGACGTACTCATCACGCTCTGGAAAGCGCGCCGCCAGGGCGACGGCAGCTGCTCTCCGCTCAGGCGGCGCCGGATGCGTGGCAAAAAGTTTCGAAATGGTTCCGGGCTTCTTTTTATTTTTGGCTTCCAGCTTTTCGAACATCGTGGCCATGGCGTTAGGATCATAACCAGCAGCCCACATGTACTGCATGCCCAGCCTATCAGCCTCTTCTTCCGCTCCCCGGCTGAATTTTAGAAAGGCCATCGCCTCGATCATTCCGCCGCCGTTATAGAGAACGTTTCCAATGATACCGCCGCCCAGGATCATGCCAGCCAGCAAGCCATAGTCGAGGGCGCGCATCTTGGCTTCATTTTCCATCGCGTGACGCGCACAAACGTGAGCGATCTCGTGGGACATGACCCCGGCCAGTTCTGCCTCGTTATCGGCGGCCAGAATCAACCCCTTATTAACGTAGAAAAAGCCGCCCGGTAGAGCAAAGGCGTTAACTTCATCAGAGTCGATTACTTTGATTGTAAAAGGAATCTTGGCGTCTGAGTGCAGGACGATGTTTTGACCGACCCGATTCACATATTCAGTAATGATCGGATCGTCGATGAACTTTGCCTCTTTGTCGACTTCGGCAGCCAGCATGCGACCCTCGCGGACCTCGGCCTCGGTTCCCTTCGCCCCAAGAATTCCACCTGACCAGATGCCCTTGTTGATATTCCGCTTTCCGATCTTTGTCGGGTCTTCATTGGTCGAAAGGGGCCTGCCGCTTGAGGCCTGCTGTTCAGGTGCCTTCGTTGCGGCGGTCTGGCTCGGTTGGCCAGTCTGCGGCGGCGCCGATTGATTTTGTCCTTGTGATTGGTCTTTTGGTGGCTGCTGTGCGGCCAGGGCGGCTACGCTGGAAACCCATAGACTAATTCCCAAGCTGATGGCGGTGACCGCGCGAGAGAAGCGAACTTTCATTTAAACCTCCAACTTCCGACGCCGGGAGAGAAAGACGGAGCCCATTCTTCCGGTGGCCGTGCAATTCTGCTTACGGCCGCTTTGCTTTTCTTCGGGAGCAGCACCAGAGGCAACGGGCACTGCAATTCGTTAACGCACCGCTTGGATGCTGTCTCCAGCGTCGAGGTTGCGCTGAAGTTTGAAGCCTTCCACCTCAAATTTTTTCTCACCCAATCTTTTGACTTCGCCCAGCAGTATAGACCAACGCTGGTCAAAAGCCTATGTAATTGCGATGAATCGGACTGCGTGTTAGAGTCCGACCTCGCAGCACGTCACGATCTGAATGCGACGAATCACCAAAACTTCGCCGGGAAGATCCCGCGACGACAACGCTCGATTACGCACACGGTCAACCAGAGACGTTACCGTGGCGATCGTCGGCGCAGGCCGTTTGGGAACCGCCCTGGGCTTGGCCCTCAAGTCAATCGGCTGCCAGATCGAGGTGGTCGCCGCCCAACGCGCTTCCTCTGCCCGCCGCGCCGCCAAAATGTTCGGTGCGGAAACCTTAGCCCTTTCTTCCCATCAATTAAGCCGACCGGCCCCCGGTCAGATCGAGCGCCTCGAATCCTGCTCTTTGGTGCTGATAGCGACGCCCGACGACACCATTGCGACCGTGGCTAAGCGATTGTCTGAGACACTCGAATCAAAACGAACTTCAGGAAGCAACAAGCGCGCTTCAGCGGTTCGCCGAGTTGTGCTGCACACTAGTGGCGCGCTGGCTTCGGATGTACTCAAGCCCATGCGCAGATCCGGCTTTGCCATAGGCTCGCTTCACCCCCTGGTTTCCATCAGTGAGTCGCGCTCGGGAGCTGAGCTTCTAAGGCACGGTTTTTTCTCAGTGGAAGGCGATGCCGCCGCCGTCCGCATTGGTAGATCAATCGTCAGCGACCTTGGTGGCGAGAGTTTCAGGATCGACTCTCGTCGCAAGGCGTTGTATCACGCAGCGGCCGTGACTGCCTCGCCGCATATCACAGCGTTGTTCGACATCGCGCTCGAGATGCTCATCGTTTGCGGCTTAACGCCGAGGCAGGCACAAAGAGTGCTTTTGCCGCTCGTCAGAAGCACCGTGTCAAACCTTGCTACCCAGGAGCCCGCAAGGGCACTTACCGGAACCTTCAAGCGCGGCGATGTATCGACGGTCCAAATGCATCTGGCCGCGCTTAAGGCTGCCCGTCTGCCGCAGGCGCTAAGCGCGTACGTATTATTGGGACAGAGGTCTATCTCTATGATGAAGAAGCACCAAGAGGGCGCTGTCGGGCTCGACGAGATCGCCCGAATCCTTGCACGTGTCGCAAAAAATGTCCGCCTGAGGTAGACGATAGGCCGAGCTTCCGCTTTCCTTGACACAATCTTGACATAAAAGGCGTTGCCTCAGCGCCAAGTGCGCATACTTCGGCTCTTCAAACTGCATCCAATGTCAGTTCCACCGGCACTCTAGTTTCTGGTTGTAGACGCAAAAATCTGGAACCGTTCGGCCGATTAGAACGTCTTTACATTCTGAGGCGCAAAGGTTCAGTTAATAGGCCACGGTTTGCGTCGTCTTAATAATTAAGGATCAGGGGCATTAATATATGAGCACTGCAAAAGCCGCGATTGTCGAATCGATTTCGAAACGAAACCTGCACGGTCTGCCTTCGCGAAAGGTTGCGCCGACGGCGCGACTGGAAAAGATGAAGGATCTGGCCAACGCTCTGCTTCAGGAAGCCGAGTCCCTCGAGCACGAAAACGCTCTGGCGGAAACATCAGCCGCAATCGAAAACCTCAATGTACGATCGAGTGTGAATTTCTTTGACGAGGTGCGGCGGTTTGAGATGCGCCTGATTAGTCGGGCCCTTGAACTTGCCGGCGGGAATCAAGCCAGGGCCGCACGTATACTGGGATTGGGCACTACTACTCTCAACTACAAAATCAAGTCTTACGAAATGCTTTAGAGTTCAGCACTCTAATTCACCGCATCGGATTCTTCCTCGGGAGCTATTAGCTGCTGATCAGAAACCGTGAGCACTCGCTCTTCAAAGAGACTCGAATCGATCAGGGTCTGAACCAGATACTGTCCCGTCACTGGAAAGGTAACGTTCACAAAGAAGCTGATATTATCAGCCGAGCCGTGAACGATTTCGAAGGGAGACGGCTGTGAGACCACCAGCGCCTGCTGGCGATCCGGCATTAAGATTCGTACTTCCGAAAGATGAGACCCGCCACCTCGCCAATGATTGACCACGGCGAGCTTTGGCAACCAGACGGGCAGTTGCGGCACTACTATGTTTTGAAAAACTCCCATGTACGACAGTTTGTTGCCTACTTCCAGACGCACGTCATCGCAAAAGAGCGTATACACCAATTCCAGTTTCTGTTCCTGTTTTTCCTGCTGATCAGATTCCATTTTTTTCACCCGTTCTATCCTAGCATCTTTTTGAATTCCGCTTCATCGATGACGTGCACATCCAATTCCACAGCCTTGTCCAGTTTCGATCCCGGCTCGGCGCCGGCCAGAACGAAATCCGTCTTCTTGCTCACCGAAGACGTGACCCGGCCGCCGCCGGCTTCGATCAGACTTCGGGCTTCATCACGAGTCATGCCGGGGAGCGACCCAGTCAAGACAAACTGTTTTCCCGCAAACCTTTGATCGACGCCACTGGCCGCGCCGCCGGACTGTTTCTCGTTTTCGGTGCGCACCCCGGCCGCGCGCAGACGCCGGCACAATTCCTGGTTTCCCGGATCGTCGAACCAATCGCGAATACTCTGCGCCATGGTTAACCCGATCTCGTGGACCTCATCCAACTCAGCGACGGACGCTCGGCCTAAGACCTCAAGCGAACCGAACTGGCGGGCCAGGATGCCGGCAGTGCGCTCGCCTACATGACGAATTCCGAGTCCATAAATCAAATGCCAGAGGTCGCATGATTTGCTCGCTTCGATCTGCGAGAGCAGATTCGCGGCCGACTTTGCAGCCATCCTTTCCAGCGACGCCACGCCCTCCTCCGTCAAGTCGTAGAGGTCGGCAACGTCGCGCACCATTTTCTTTGCGATCAACTGCTCCGCGAGCGCATAGCCAAGTCCTTCGATTCTCATCGCCCGTCGCGACGTGTAATGCAACAGCCGCCCGATCAGCTGGGCGGGACAATCCGCGGCAACGCACCGTGACAGAGCCTCGCCCTCGGGTCGCGAAACGCGCCCGCCACAAACAGGGCATTCGTCGGGCATCTTGAATTTCTTCTCTTTGCCGGTGCGTTTCGATTCGATAACCTTGACGACTTTCGGAATGACGTCGCCGCCACGTTCGATTAAAACCCAATCCCCGATGCGCAATCCCAACCGTTCGATTTCGTCTTCGTTGTGCAGCGTCGATCGCGATACCGTGACACCGCCTAGCTGCACCGGTTCCAGCACCGCCACTGGCGTTAGCGCGCCAGTGCGCCCAATCTGCACAATGATCTTGTTCACCTTCGTAGTCGCCTGGCGCGCGGCATACTTATATGCGATCGCCCATCGCGGGGCTTTTCCCGTCGCGCCGAACTCGTCCTGCAAAGCGGTGGAATTCACTTTCACTACCACGCCGTCGATTTCGTAACCGAGATCGTCACGCTTTGCTTCCATCGCATTACAGAAATCGATCACCTCATCGATCGATTTACAGAGACGGCGATTCGGGTTGACGCGAAAGCCCGCCTTTTCCATCCAATTCAAAGCCTCCCAATGCGTGGCGAATGCTTTGCGATCGCCGGCCAGCATGTCATAGGCGAACATCTCCAGTCGGCGTTTCTGCACCATGGCAGGATCAAGTTGGCGAATTGCGCCCGCGGCGGCATTTCGCGGATTCGCAAAGCGAGGCTCGCCTTCCTCCTCACGCTCAGCATTGATCCTTTCAAACACCTTCCGTGACAGATAGGCTTCTCCGCGAACTTCGAGCTCGCGGCCGGGTGAACTTTTCGCGCGAAGTTTCAGCGGCACGCTGCGAATCGTGCGCACGTTCGCAGTCACGTCTTCTCCGCGAGAGCCATCCCCGCGAGTCACGCCGCGCACAAATAGTCCATCCTGGTAATGAGTCGAGAGTGAGAGCCCATCAATCTTAAGTTCGGCCACGTATTCGAGCGCCGCCCCGTCCGCCAGCTTGCGGCAGCGTTCATCAAACGCTCGCAATTCATCGATGTTGTAGCTGTTGTCGAGCGACAACATCGGCCGGCGATGAAAGAATTCCGGGAAGCCTTCCGCGGGTCTTCCGCCCACGCGTTGGGTTGGACTATCCGGGGTGATGAACTGGGGGTTCTTCTCTTCGAGTTCTCGAAGTTTCTCGATTAACGCATCGTACTCGCGGTCCGAGATTTGAGGGTTGTCCTGAAGATAGTAGAGGTCCTCATGGCGCTGGATTTCTCCCCGAAGATCCTTGATGGCCTTTTCAATTGATGTTCGTTTTGGCAAGGTTGTTCCCTGGTAGGATCGATTTCAGTTTGCTGCTTATCCGCAATCAGAGAATAACGAAGCTCTTAAAAAGTTGCTGAGCCACGTAGCGGCAACTTGAGTTTAGCCCGGCGTTTCAACGCCGGGAGACGGCACGTTTGCACTCTTTCGTCGCGTAGCGACGCGACGCGTCATACGTCGGCTCACTCTTCCCGGCGTTGAAACGCCGGGCTAAAGTCACATCGCCGCTACGCGTCGAAAACCTGGGGCTTTCTAGAGTCTATGACTCATCGCGATAAAACAAATACGTTGGTCGCGCAGCATTGCGGTCGAACGCGCGGCAAACCAAACCCGCGCCCAGCAAAGCCAGAAATTCTTCGCGGACACGCAACTGCTCGCTCTTTGCCGTCTCTGGATTTGATTTCAAAAGCGCGGGAAAGTCAGCGGGAATCTCGATCTTTTCATCCGGTTTTCCCAAATGGAACTCCCGGCCGGCCGCTAACGCTTCTACTCGAGGCGAGCCCAAATCCCAACTCGCAAACAGGCGATCGCTATCCATGCCACTGGCTCCGGCCCTTTTCTCAACCGGATTTGTGACGTAATCGGTCCCATAGAAATTGACCGCGTAATCCCTGATGACGACGCCCAAACGGTTTAAATTGAAATGAGCGTTGCGCCCGCGCATTGGTTCAAAGGTCCACTTAATAAATTTGCGGCCCTCGGCCAGGGCCCGCGTGCGCTGCGCCCATTTTAACTTTGCGCCCACGCCCAGGTTCTGATAGGCCGCCGCCACCGCCATCATGTGCGAGTAACCAAAGATTTCATCGCCGCGCACCGCCGCCAGGTGATGCACAAAGCCTACGATAGACCCCTGATTGAATGCAGCCAGGGTCCAACCGCCCGCCTCGCGCGAAACGATCAGGTGCCGGCGCGGGGAAATCTCCAAATCCGGAAGTCCAAACACTTCCCGCTGCAACCTGATGCACGAGTCGTATTCGTCGATCGACAATACTTCGCGTATCTCGACATGGGAAAGTGTCTGCAGGCTCGGCACTGAGTCAGGCATGATGATGGATTGCTCGAAACAATTTCGGTGTAGTGCGGGCTGCCAGCCCGCCCCGACAGTCAACGTGCGCGGGCTGCCAGCCCGCACCGACAGTTAACGTGCGCAGGCTGGCAGCCTGCGCTACTACAGAGTCCGATCAAACCTGCGGCGCATCAGGAGCAACACTGGGAAGTTGGATCATGACTGCCAACCCCCGCGGCTGACGATTCTGAAAGCTGAGCGTGGCTCCCAGCAAATCTATATTCTGTCTGGCGATTGCCAGCCCCAGTTCGCTGCTACCAGCTCGCCGATTAAGCGGATCGAGTTCAACAAACGCCGTCGAATCCGCGGGCACCTGGCCTTCGTCTTCTATCCTCAGCAGGAATCCGGTTGGATCTTTTTCCGCCGACGCAATTACGAGCGCGCCCGGGCTGCGAGTGATCGCGTACGCCAGAAAGTTGTAAACCACCTGTCGCAACTTTGCCCGATCAGAAATGATCATGGGCAAGGCCGTCCCTGCCTGCCAACGGAGCTCGGCGTTTTGCTTCTGCGCCTGTCGGGTGAGCCCCAGGCAGGCTTCCTGTAAAAGGTCTTCGAGCGAAAACTCTTCCCTTTGAAGTTCAGAGCGGCCCGCTTCCAATCGCGAAAGATCCGACAATTGGTTAAGACTCGCCTGCAATTGCCTCGCGGAGTTTTGAATTCTTTCGCAGAACCCTCGTTGCGCTTCGGTCATTTCCTCCTGGGTAAGCAGAATTTCTGAGAACCCCAGAATCGATGTCAGGGGCGTGCGAAGTTCGTGTGAAAGTCGCGCGAGAAATGCCGAACGATATTCTGCAACCTGCCGGAGTTTACGGTTCTGTTCCTCGAGCGCGACTTTTTCCGCTTGCAGGTCGGCCGCAGAGTCGCCGTCAGTAGGCTGATCATCAGTCAGCGCCTGACTCTCGAACTCGGTTTGTTCGACTCGTTGCATTCTTGCGACTCTCCCTTACATCAATGCGCAATAACTCAAGCTCGCTACTGAAAAAATGCGATCCACTGATCCGCATCATCCTCGCCCGAAGCCAAGGCTTGAATCCGAGTTGTTTCGTGTGTGTTCGCGGATCGCATCTCTCAAATATAATCTTCCATCGATTTGCTGAAAACGCCTACATCTTCCCCAGCGCCGATGCGACGGCTTTCGCTTCGCTTTCAATTGCCGCGCTCACACTCGCCTGATCGCTGTCCTGCTTGCTGATGGCCGACGATTGAACCGTGGCGGATGAACTTCCCGCCGGAATCAGACGAAAGTCCAGGCGGACTTCCGACTTTCCTGCGTCGCCTGAACCCATACCGGTCGCGCGACCCAAAAGTCCGCCGATCTTCTTTCCGGACGAGGCCGTCTTGAGAGTCGCTACGTCAGTATACAAGACATAGGCACACTCTTTGGCCTTCGCTTCCATAGCCGCCTCACTCGGCGAACTGGCATTCAGGCTCACCGCGTCAATGCCGTTGCCCTTGAGCATCGCGATCAGTTGTTCTCGCAAGGACTCTGTGGAAACGGGTGCCTTGGTCTTGTTGTTGAATTCGACTACTCCGACGCGAGTTTTGGCAGCCGTGGGTGCGTTGCCAGGCGCACTCGACGTCACATTTTCGTCATTCGCGGGGCGTGACGCGCCCGACTGTTGCCGTTGCATCGCCATGATGTCGGCCATCGATGGTGTCCCGGCCATTTCTTCCTGGGTTCTGACTTCCGTGTAACCCGCGGGCACATCGAACAGCGCGGCCTCGAGCGGTTGGCGCGACAATTCGAGCACTTCTTTGGAAGAAGTAAACATCGGACGGCCGTCAGCGCTGTACATGGTTGTGGTTTCACTTAAGGGGAAGCCCAGCCTGCTGGGACCAGTTCGCTTAAACTCGTATCGATCCTGACACCCGCCCGTCGCCGGGCGCCCGGTTTGGGGAGGTCTGTCGGACTCACCGCAATCCGATTCGTATTCGAGATTGATATACCACCCGTCGGTTTCCATGCGTATCTGGTTTTGGTAGCAAGCGTCAGCTGACGTCTGAGAGGTCATCGTCCTTTTCAAGTGCCGGGCGGTGAAACCAAACAGCTCTTTGCGTTCGCCCGTATCAATCGTGTTGACGGTCATAGTCACAACTCCGCCGCGCTGGGTGGTACCGCTGTTTTTGTTGGCCGCACGGTCAGTATCACCAGAATCAGACTCCATCGGCGTGATCAAATACTTTCGGGAGCTGTCATTGATCTGAATCGTACGGCGCAAGTCGCATTGAGTGATGCTTACGTTACCCGTGTTCATCGCGCCTGTCGTGCTGGTTTCACTTCGTTCGCGCTTGCCTTTGATCATCGTGGTGCTCTGGTAAGTCTGCCCACTGGTCGTATTCCTAATCGTAATTTTGAAATCACCAGTAATTGGCTTTTCAGCTGTGTCAGCTCTTCTTTGCGCGAAGGAAATAGCGGTGACTGCTGAGATAGCGAAAATGATGGTAGTAAAAAGAAGAACCCTGCTCTTCATGATTAACTCCTTTTTCGTTAGTTATGTAATGGGGGAACAGCGAGCAAACTATCAAAGAGTACGCCGGTACTCAAGAGCGGAAAACGAATAGTGGTACGGTTTGACTCCCTCTCCCTTTGGGAGAGGGTTGGGGTGAGGGCCTGAGCGCAAACTGCAACCATAACGGTGCTGCGGGCTTCAGCCCGCAATCCGTTTAGGGTCGCAAGCATCGACAGCGTTGAAGAATTGACTGGTAGCTCGT
>JAWWPL010000132.1:0-7400 GCA_033850605.1 Blastocatellia bacterium
GCGAAAGAAATCCCAACGACCAGAATAGTGATCGTGAACTGGCGGTCGACGGCGCCCCCGTGCTCAGAGATGGATTCCGGGAACCACCAATGTTTGCTGACAAACATTCCGACCGAAGCGAGTGTTATCAGCCAGATAACAATGCCAAGAACGCGTCCCATCGAGAGTCTCCTTTGTGGCACAGACTTTAGCCTGTGTGGTTTCGCAGGAAACACAGACTAAAGTCTGTGCCACTTCTTACCGATTTAAGACCATCACCCCAAACAACAACGGCAGGTACAGCACCGAAGCAAGTAACAACTGCCGCGCATGCTGGTTCGATTTTGAAAGCGCCGCACGGATACTGCTGGCCAGAAACAAAAGACCCAGGATCAGGGCGGCGAAGAGATAGAACCGGCCTGAGATTCCCAGGAACCAGGGCAGCAAACTTACCGGAACCAGCATTAACGCATACAGAATAATTTGCTGTCCGGTCACCCGGCCATCGGGTTCGACCACAGGCAACATCCGGATCCCCGCGCGCCCATAATCCTCGCGATACATCCATGCGATCGCGAGAAAATGCGGAAACTGCCAAAGGAACAGGATCGCAAACAGGACCCAGGCCGCGATATCAATTTCGCCACGGGCGGCGGCCCAACCCATTAGCGGCGGCATCGCCCCCGGAAAGGCCCCGACTGCTGTCGAGAGTGAGGTGCGCGTTTTCAATGGCGTGTACAAGAACAGATATCCGGCGATGACGGTCAAACCCAACACCGCCGTGAGAATATTCACTGACAGCGCCAGATAAAGCTCGGCGGTGACTGTCAGCGCGATGCCGAACCACAGAGCTTCGAACGGGAGCAGCCGTCCCGAAGGAAGTGGCCTGCCCTCAGTCCGGCGCATCAGACCGTCAAGGTCACGCTCGATGAACTGATTCAAAGTGGCGATGCCTGAAGACAGCAAAGCGATTCCAATCATGGCGTGCGTGAACGTCAGGTAATTCACGGTCCCACGCGAGCCCAGGCAGAAGCCGGCCGCCGATGTCAGCACGATCAGGAAAGTGATGCGCGGCTTCGTCAGCTCAATATAGGCAGCGGAACGCGCTTTCGCGCCTGAGGGCGCGACAACTTCGGCGGCGTTCGGGTGCAGTTCTATCACAGCAGTCTTCATAAAATGCTTGCTGATTGTCTGGCGGGAAATCAGTTCAGAGTTCAAGCTTTAGCTTGTCCTAATCAGCAACCTGAAGGTTGAACTCTGAACTTATGATAGCCCGCGAACTCGAAACCTTGGAAAACTTTACGAACCGTCGGCTCCAGTTCTATGCCGGAGCGAGGACGTACTCCCGGCGATCTACCCGGAGCACTCGAAATACTCTTAATGTCAAAACGATCGTGGTCGCAAACACCAGCGCACCACAGGCGACGTGGCCCACCGTCACCGCTACCATCGGCGTGAGCGGCTGCGGATCGTAAGGCGACGCCAAACGAGTAATGTAGGCTGCCAGGCCCAGGAGTAACTGTACAAACAGCAGCGCAGCCGCTATCAGAGCCGGCCGGGTCAAATACTTCTCCGTCCGATGCCGCAATAAGGTGATCGCCAGTGCCGACCCTAAAACCATCGTCACCGCGATCGCGCCGCCCACATGTGAAAGCAACAAGCCGGTCGGTAAATCCTGATCCCATGTGGCTGAGTGCCGGAGCGTTGCGCCCAGTACCAACTGAGTGAGAATCACCGCCAACGCCAGCACACACAAAGTGCGTAGCGAGACGCCGCCACCGCTCTCGTTAACCGTGGATTCGGGCGTCACCCAATTGCGCGAGGTGAACACCGCCAGACTAACGGTAATGAGAAAGAACAGCTGTGCCAGGGTAGCGTGCGCTGCCGAAACTGCGAGCGGCAGATTCAACTTGACCGTCAAGCCGCCGAGCAAACCCTGCGCGATTACTCCGCCCAGCGCGACCCAACCGAGCCGCCTTACCCACGAACGGCGCTCGCGAATCTGAAGATAAATGGCCAGAGCGATCGTCAGAATGCCGACGCCAGTGGCCACCATCCGGTGCCCGTGCTCCCAGAACAGATTCCCTACCATCTTGGGAAAGAACGTGCCGTTCGATCGCGGCCAATCAGAAGTCGCCAGCCCGGCATCGTGGCTGGTGACATTCGCGCCCGCGATAATGAGCAAAAACGTCGCGCACGCCACGACCACTGCAAAGCGATGAGCACCCTTGGACATTTTCGATTTGCAATTGCCGATTGCCGATTGATTTCCGACTGCCAAACCGCCGGAACTAAATCGGCAATTGGCAATCGGAAATCGGCAATGCTCTTAGTGCTTCATCGGCATCGGAAATTCGATCGCCGGCATCATCTTCAATGAACTCGGCTGGCCTAAAGCGGTGGCCCCGAATGAAAAGTCCGCACTACCCGCGCCCTTGGCCGGCACGGTTACATCCATCGTCTTCTCGGTGCCGTTTGCTCCGCCTTCATGCCAGGCCACGACCGTGTATTTGCCCGGGGGCACGCCCTTAAGCGTGAAACCGCCATCCTCGCCCGTAACGGCAAAGAACGGGTGCTTGGTTACTCCTACATAAGACTTCATCCACGGATGCTGGTTACATTTCACGGGCACGAGCACTTCCGCCACCGCCAACTTGTGGGTCATCGACGCGGCGCCATTGGGCTGTGACTGGTTCCAGTCAGGATTATTCTTTGGCGTGAAGTGAATATTGTGAGTGGTGGGATCACTGTTGGTGATCGTAATCGGCTCGTTCACCACTACGCCCAACACATGCGGCTTATAATGGCAGCCGTTTTGATCGAGAGTTGCCGATGTCGGCATATCCGGCCAGCCAGAGTAATCGGCGATCTTCGAACCGTCAGCGAGCGTGCCGCTCTTGATGTACACATAAGTGTTGGCCAACTTGCCGTCCTTAACGACCCACTCCTCAGTCATCAGGTTTGGACTCTTCGAAGTGCAAGCCGGATCAGCGGAAGTGTCGATCTTCTTCGCCTCAGGCGCGGCGCCGGTATATGACACCTTGCCTGTGATGGTGCCTTCATCACCTTTCGACGCATATGCTTTGCCCTTTTCATCTTTGGATCCGGGTTCGCCGTCCGGTGTCTTGGTGCAGGATGATGCCAGCGATAACAGGCTCAGGGCGGCAATCAGCCCCAGCCACAGTCTTGCGCGTTTGCTAAACATAAATTTCTTCAGCTCCTTCAAATTGAATTGACCTTTAATTTTGCGACCAAGCATACCCTAGTTAGTAACGTGAGGGATAGCCTGAAGTACTCGATTGATATTGGTTCCGGTCACGACTCAGCGCCGCCGTCGTACTCGATGCGCGTAACGCAATTGCGCCAAGGTGCGCGGTCCCCGTTTGGATCGTGCGCGGCGGGCGATGACCCGGTCGCTACCACTCCCGGTACTGACTCCGCTACGGCCGGTCTTTGTTGGCGCGGGCGGCGCAGCGGTGTTCGCTGCGGGCGTCTTCGGCGGCGTCGGAGTCGCAGACAACAGACGCATCTGCTCATCCGGTGTCATCAGGAACATGTAGCGCACCAACAGGCGCGCGTGATCGCTGTGATAGTTAGCGACATCCGACGGCGGATTCGGCAGGTTCACCACCCAACGATCCTGATCCTTCTTGAACAGACCAGTGGGCATTGCCGTGCCTGGCGCGATCTGGGCCGGGTCGAGCAACCAGCGGAAGGTCCATTCCGGTTTCAATCTCTGCGCAGCCAAAAGGAAGTTTGGCGCAATGGCCCTCGCGTCATGTGTCGGCTCACCAGTGATATGACACTTCAAACATGGAGTGCCCGAAACAAAAATGTTGCGCGCAATCGAGCGCTCCTCGTCCGTCATCGGATCCAGAGGTTGCTTGATGTATGGATCATTCTGCGAAGAGACAGCCATAAAGAACCGCACCAGGATGCGCAGCTCATTTGGCGAAAAATTAAACGTCGGCATGTGCACCTGAAGATAAGGCCGCACGCCGTTGCGATTCGCGCCGGGCTGCGGCATCAATTTGCCGCCGCTCTGATCGTTAGCGTTTCCGCCTGCTGGCTTGCCTGTCTGGTTAATTGGCGCGTTCGCTGTTCCGGGCGTTGCCGCCGGCTTCGCGGCCGGTGGAGCGGCAGATGAGTTTGGTGTGGCCGGCTTTTCCCCCTCTTTCAGCTGCGAAGGATCCTTCAAGAATTTCATCAGCCAATCAGGATCGACACGGGCGCCCTCGCTGGTCAGCTGTGGCGGGAGAAACTCTTTCTGGCCCGAATAGAATGGCAACGAATAAAGTCCCGCACCGCTGATTACTGTCGGCTCAGCCGAGTTGTTATAGACGCTGACGTGTTGTCCGGGTTGCAGCACGTGACAACCCATACAGTTGTATTTCTTGATTACCCACCAACCGTTTTGAATGTCCTGGCGGCGTTGATCAGGCGGGTTGTAAAAGAGCGATGCCGGAACATTCGCGCCTTCAGTGCCCAGGCTGCCGAGCAAAAGGGTCGTTAGCCCCGTACGCCACTCTTCGGTCAGATAAGGCTTCGGCATGCGCAGTCGATCTTTCGACTCGAGATACTGCGACTTGCCGGTGTCATAGATCTTTGGTTCGGACAGCTTGTGTTCGAAGAAACCGCGGTGGTTATACCACTCCTGTTCTTTGTCTTTTGGATGTAGCTTAAGGGGATCGCGGCCATACTCAGCGTCCTGGGTCAACAGAGCAAAGTCCAGACGCTCGAGCGGTGTCGCCCCTTCGGTCGTCAGCTCTTTGCCGATTCGTTGTTCTTCCTCGAAGCCTTTGATTTCATGGCAGCCGGCGCAACCGTACTGCTTGATCTCGGCCTTCCCTTCCTCGGCCAGCTTCGGATCGTCCATGTACGACGTATCGCCGGCTCCCTGCGGCGACGAGAGTGAGAAGAGGTACGACGCGACATCACGCGCATCCTGCTCGGAAAGCCGCAGGTTCGGCATCACCGTCATGTTCTGAACCTGGAGCTCGGCGCCGTCGTTCGGACACTTCGAATGAAGTTCGGTATCAAACAGGTAAGGCAGTCCGTGTTTGGAATAATCTTCCGGCGTCAGATCGCGATGCTCTTTCGGACAATAAGGCGCCCAACGTTCGCGCGGGTTGTAAATCCAGCGCACGATGTAATCATAGTTGTCCTTCTCGCCGACCTTCGACAGGTTCGCGGCAAACGTGCCGCCCATCTTGCTGTCTTCCTCGCCGATTGAGTGGCAGGCGAGACAGCCGCGCGATTCAAACAAAGTCTTGCCATTGTTTTTATCGCCTTGCTGCTGCGTCGGTGATTTGCCATCGAAACTGTTCTGCCAGAGGTAAGCCGCGACGGCTTTCAGGTCGTCGGCGCCCTCTTCGCCGTCTTCAGTAAAGCGCCAGAAGGTAGGCATCTTAGTACCGGGCCGAAACGCCTGCGGATCCTTCAGCCAAACCGGTATCCAATCCTTGCGCAGCTTTAGCCGCACGTCTTTGAGGTTTGGTCCGACCTTCTTCTGGTCCTGTTGCAGGTAACGCGTCTGGATGTTTAGCTCATCGATCCGCGCGGCCAATTGACTGTTAGCCACGCGCAGCGAATCCGCGTGGGCCAGCAGACGCTGAACTTCCGTATCGTCACTCGCGCTGGCGCTGGCTTCAGTGTCCAGTCTGGATTGGCGGTCGTTCGCAGTAATCTGATCCTGAAGCTGAGTGATCATCTGGCGCGCGTTGGTCAGCGCGTCGGCCTCGCGATCGAAAGCCTCCATCCGATGACAACCGACGCAACCACGCTGATAGAACAAATCTTTGCCCAGGTTCAAGGTGTCCGCGCCCTGCGTTACGCGGTCGTTCGCGTGGCACATCTGGCAGCCGGCTTCGGTATTTTCCTTATGAAACAGTGGATGCAGCCAGAACGGATTCTGGCCGTGAGCTTTGACCGTGCTGGTTGTCGCCCGGCCATTGCCTCCGTGACAAGCCGAGCAGCCGAACCTTTCCGGATTGTGGATCTGCAAGAGCTCTTTACGCGGGTGACTGACAAAGGCGGCCGCCAGCTCGTCGGGTTTCTTGCCCGGCCCGCCCGGCGCCATGTCCCCGGCGTTGATCGTCAAAGGTTCGCGCGTGCCGAGATGGCAAAGCTCGCAGCGATCGACAATGGAAAACTGATTAACGTTGATTTGGTGACCCAGGATTGTGTAATCGAAAGAATTCTCGTTTTTCCTGATCAGGTCGTCGATGCTTTTCTGCGGCAGTAGGCTGACGTGGTTCTTCAGATACTCATCGCGCTTCTTGGCCAACTCGCTCGGCTCTTTCGTTAACTCGGCTTTTTCACCAAGGACTTTCGCCTTCTCTTCTCGCAAACCATTAAACGTCTCTTCCAGCTGGGCATAATTCATCTTCTGCGCAGCAGGTTTACCGCCGTCATCTGCCGGTATATCGACCGTCACAACTTCTTTCTTTTTCGCATCGAGCTGGCTGGCGTAACTCTTACGCCAGGAATCACTCGGGGCCGTCTCGAGTTTGTAAGTAATCACCACGATGCGTCCGCGCTGGTTCTGAAACGGCTCAGTGACCGCGTCGAGCTTCGCCTGAATCCTGGCCACCTGACGATCTTTTTCTGTGATGTCGGCTTTGACCTTATCGAGCGCCGCTTTAGCCTCTTCATCCAATTGCTGGTACTCGGGAGTTTCTTTGACGTCGGCTTCTGACTTGCCCGCATCTTTGCGAATGCTCTTGAGGTAGGCCGTATATCGCTTAACGAATTCGCGCTGGGTTGCGCGCCACGGACGCTGGCCAAATCCTTCGTCGTACAAGGCCCAACCTGCCGAGCCAATGAGCAGCAACGTGCAGACAAGCAGAATCGCGCTGGTCGAACGTCTGACGATCGGATCGCGCTCGGGCGCCGCATCTTTTTTCACCAGGGATTCGTTCAGTTCCGGAGATTCTGCCACAGTTTATGATTCCCTATTCATGTCCGGCAAACTTCAGTTTGTCGCTTCGACTTAGAAGGACTCAAAGCATAAAAACCTTAAGTCAGAGCCTTAGAGCCACGAAAGAATTGTTTGCAGTCTATGCTCCCGCTCCCCTTGGGAGAGGACCTGTGCGCTTCAAGCTTCGCACCCTCCCCTAACCCCTCCCAAGAGGGAGGGGAATAAACCACACGCGCTAATTACCTTGCTCAACGTTTCTTACTTTGTCGGACATCTTTTCGTCAGATGTTGAACCAGGGAGTTACCCAGACGTACTTGATCGTAAACACCAGCCGCAGGAAAAGCTTTACCGGCATGGCCAGCAACACGCTGACCGCAAAGAACTGAAACGTCATGTACTGCAGGATGCTGGTATTGGCCAGCAGCTTGAGCTCGAACGGATCCGGAATCTTCGCCCACGCCATGAACCGTTTTGGCGATACCAGGTAGCTGAATTTAAACG
>JAWWPL010000148.1:0-3083 GCA_033850605.1 Blastocatellia bacterium
CACGAAACATCTCAAAGGTTATACCTCCCGCGAGGCTAATAAATTGTTACAACGAACAGGCCAACCCTTCTGGCAAGACGAATCGTTCGACCACTGGTCGCGAGATCGCTCCGAGTTCTTTCGTATCGTCGACTACATCGAGAACAATCCGGTTAACGCTGGCTTGGTGGAAAATCGTGAAGCTTGGCGTTGGTCATCGGCGGCTGAACGAAAGCGAAGAGGATTAAATGATTTTCAGGCATTGACTTAGTGGCACAGACTTCAGTCTGTGATTCTTAAGAGTAATTGTGATGACAGTTGGAATCACAGACTGAAGTCTGTGCCACTAACTCGAGAATGCACAGACCATGAAGTCTGTGCCACTATCAACCGTTGAGAGGCGAGACAGGGAAGGCGGTGCAAAGCCGCCACTGCCCGCGCAACTGTAAGCGGTGACAATACTCCGCAGGCTTTAGCCACTGCGCGAAAGCGTGGGAAGGCGCGGAGGATTGGCGATTCGAAAGAGTCACACCGTGAGTCAGGAAATCTGTCGCCGATCACTGCAAGCTCGTACTGCGACGGGCAGGAGAAGCTAAAATGAAAAGAACTGAATATGGGAAGAACCACGTTCACTCACGCATTCTCAATATCTATTTTCAAACAACCGCGAAGCAGTTGCCTAACCCAGCCCAGGGTTGTCGCGCAGCGACTACCCTGGGATCTCCGGCAAAAAAGGGACGCAACCCCAACGGGGTTGCGATCAGCAATGCGATCGTTTCCCAGGGTAGCCGCCGAGCGGCAACCCTGGGCTTTGTGACTCAACCGCTTCGCGGTTGCCGCACCCTCGTTTTCATGGTCGTATTGGCGACGTGCGTATTCTCGCAAAGTCCTAATTCAATCACCGGTCGCATAACCGATCCCCATTCCGCCAGTGTTGCCGGCGCCGAGGTGCATCTGCGTTCACGCAGTGGCTCGCAATCAGTCGCCCTTACTGACGACAACGGCGCTTACGCGTTCAGGAATGTCGCATCCGGCGATTATGTCCTGGAAATCAAGAAGATTGGTTTTGCCGGTTTCACTTCGAACGAATTGAGGGTCGCGAGTGGTCAATCACTCACAAACGACGTAAAGCTCTCGGTCGAAGCTGTCAGTGAGAGCGTAATCATCACTGCGAACGGAACCGCCCAACGAATCGATGAAGTATCAAAGGCCGTCACCGTGCTTGACGATCAGTCTATCGAAGCCCGGCGCGAGTTGACACTTTCCGAGAGCCTGCGCGGCACTCCCGGAATCCGCGTGCAGCAGCAAGGATCGATTGGGGCGCTAACCTCAGTCAGGCTGCGCGGGTTGCGGAACTTTGATACGGCAATTCTGCTCGATGGTTTGCGGGTGCGCGATGCATCGGACATAAACGGCTCGGCGGTGGTCGTGATTCCGGACTTGCTGCCTGCCGATCTGGATCGCGTCGAAGTTCTGCGCGGATCGGGTTCGTCGATTTACGGCACGAATGCCATTGGCGGTGTAATCAACCTGGTGCCACGGACCGGTACGGGTCAGACGCATTTCGAGTTTGGATTTGACGGTGGCAGCCTGGCGCTGTTCCGTGAACGCATTCGCGGCGCCGGCGGAATTGGGAAACGCGCGGGTTATAGCTTTGGCCTAACGCGTCTTGATGTGCGGCACGGCGTTGATGGCAATGACGAGTACGGCAACACCGTCGGCGTCGGGCGTTTTCAGTTCAACGTTACGCCGGCGATCACGATCGCCGCTAACTTTTACGGAACGATCGCGAACGGCCGTATCAACGACAGTCCATTTGCGCTTCCGGCCGCGTTCACCAGTGGTTCATTTCCTACTGCTGTCGCGGGCGTAACTTTCCATCCCGACATCAACAACCCGGACGAGGGCCGGCGCAATCGGGTGCTCGTCGGCTCGGTAAGATTGTCGCAACAGGTAAACGACAAGCTGTCATATACTATTGCTTATCAGCATGTCGGCAACCAACGACGCAACTACAACGGCCCGAATATCGATCCAAAGTTTGCCCAGTTCTATCCTTTCGGCGACTTCGCCTTTGCCGGCTTCAACAATGGCAAGACCGATACGCTGGATGCGCGTGCCAACCTGCGTCTGGGGGTGCACAACCTGGTCACAAGCGGTTTCGAGTACGAAGCCGAGTCGATATTCCAATCATCGATTCCATCCTTTAGCCCGGTGAATAACACGACCGATCGTCAGCGCACCTTCGCGGTGTTCGGGCAGGACCAGATTTTTTTCTTTGACGATCGTTTGCAGATTTCCGTCGGAGCGCGCGGACAATACTTCAGTATTCGCGCCGCTGATCGGCCGGGCTCGCTGGGAGCGGTTAAGCCCGAGGCCTCGCTGACGGGTGATGGCTCAGCGGCTTACTTCTTTCGATCGTCGGGGACCAAGCTACGGACTCACGTGGGTAACGGTTTTCGCGCGCCTTCACTGTTCGAAAGATTCGGACAGGGAACATTCTCGAGTCTCGGGTTCCGGCGCTTTGGCGATCCGACCTTGCGCGCTGAGCAATCGATCAGCTTTGACTTTGGCCTGGACCAACGCGTGGCAAAGGACCGCGCGCGGTTTGGCGCAACCTACTTCTACACCCATCTCAAGCGGGTGATTGCGTTCAATAACTTCTTCGCGGTCGATCCGCTGGGGCTGGGCCGGTTTAGCGGGTATGAGAACCGGCCGGGCGGTTTTGCCCGCGGCCTCGAGACATACCTCGACGCAGCACCTTGGCGAAACGCCAACCTGCACGCTTCCTACACGTATACGAACAGCGATCGAGTAGTGGCGGGTCGGGGCCTGCAATCCGAGTACGTCATCCCGCGGCATCTTTTCGGAATCAGCCTGGCGCAGCGCTACCGTTCGTTTCTGGTTAGTTTCGATCTGAATCGCACCGGGTCTTACATCGCTCCGGTATTCGAGAACGATTTTCCATTTCGCACAGCGGAGCTGACCTTCCCCGGTTTCACCAAGGCCGATCTATTCGGCAGTTACGAACACCGGCTGTCTGAGCAGGTGGTGATGACTTTATTTGGCGGCGCGGACAATCTTTTCAATGCGAAGTATTTCGA
>JAWWPL010000166.1:0-7043 GCA_033850605.1 Blastocatellia bacterium
AGGGAGCACCAGCCTACTGCTCGTTCGATGGCCGCTGGGTCTGAAGTCGATTGGGGTACTCGTCCTGGTGCTTGCCAGTTACTTTGTCTTATGGCGATTCGTTGAATCTCACGATGCCGACGTCGACCTGTCCATTTCCAAGAGAAGAGCCTTCGCTTTAGTCGGATCAGCAATCGTTGTAGAAACGGCGGTGATGCGTTTTGGCTTTCTGGTGGCGGCCGGTCTGGCGGCGCAAAGCACACAGGCCCCACTGAACTCGCCGTCGATCTGGGCTCTGACGATTCCTTTTGCGGCTGCATCCCTGTTGGTGACCATGCTGCTAAATCGTCGGCTCGGTCTAATCGTGGGAGTAATCGCATCGATATTCGCCGGCTTGCTGGCGCCGAATGGGGCGCAGGCGACTCTGTTTGCATTTATTTCCTGCTCAGCCGCCGTCTATGGGATTAAGCGTTATTGCGAGCGCCAGTCAATCACGCTCGCCGGCCTGGTGGTGGCCGGAGCCAACTGTGTCACGGCCCTGACTTTGATGGCCGTCGCACAACGACCGCTGACGCTGATCGGCGTCGTCGTGGCAGCGAGTTGCGCCATCAGCGGCGGCTTGTTGACAATCATTTTTTCTGCCGGAGGGGTGCCGATCAACGAATCTCTCTTTGGCGTTCTCACCGACATCCGACTGCTGGAACTTTCGAATGCAGATTTGCCGGTGTTGAGTCAGTTAGCTTTGCGCGCCCCGGGTACAAATCAACACTCACACGCGGTTGGACAACTGGCCGAGGATGCCTCCCGCGCCATCGGAGCAAACGCGCTGCTGGCTCGTATCGGATCGCTTTACCACGATATCGGCAAGGTGGCAGCGCCTGACCACTTTGTCGAGAATCAGACTGGATGCAACCCTCATGACCGCCTGCGGCCGCTGC
This sequence comes from Blastocatellia bacterium, assembly GCA_033850605.1. Classification (GTDB taxonomy): domain Bacteria; phylum Acidobacteriota; class Blastocatellia; order Pyrinomonadales; family Pyrinomonadaceae; genus UBA11740. The sequence goes on from JAWWPL010000166.1 coordinate 918, forward strand.
AGAGCGCCAAGATTATTACCAGCCATGTTACCTACGGACTAAAGCTGGCGAGAGAAATCGGTTTGCCGAAGCGCGTCGCAGACTTTATTCCGCAACATCATGGTACGCGAACGCTGCACTTCTTTCTGCAAAAGGCGGCTGCCCAGGCAAACGGCGAAAAAATAAACGAAGCCGAGTTTCGTTATCCCGGCCCGAAGCCCCAATTCAAAGAAGCCGCTATCTTAATGCTGGCTGATTCGGCGGAGGCAGCCGCGCGCTCGTTAGCCCATCCTGACCCCGAGAGTGTTCGGGCGATCGTGGTGCGAATTTTTGACGCGATCATCGCCGATGGCCAGCTTGATGAATCCAAATTGAGTCTGCGAGAGTTAACCCAGATTCGTGAAGCACTGATCAGCTCTCTCAATGCACTCTATCACGCAAGAATTGACTACCCGGGTTTTAACGTGGCGACGTCCCCTAGATCCGAGACAGCGGAAGCCGGCGATGAAGAACGAGGAGTTACTTACGCAAAGGTAGCTGACGTTCCAATCAACGCCTCCGGCGAAGTTGAAGATGAAGCGATGAAGCGCGGATGAAGTCAGTACCACCCAGCGTGAGCGGGGTGGACTAACATCTCAAGCTTTGCCGGTTGGTTTTTAACATCGCCTGCTCGGACAGGTTAGTCTTAAGTCGGACACTTGAGTGCCGTAACCCACCCGCTCACGCGGGTGAGACTTCTTCGCCCGAGCTCAAAACTTCTCGCGCAGCTTGTGATAGGTCGTTGGTAAATCTTCGGAAAGCACCCGAGTCTCAGCCACGGAAGTCATGAAGTTTGTATCACCCGACCAGCGCGGCATCAGGTGCATATGTATATGATCGGCAATCCCTGCTCCGGCCGCACGGCCAAGATTCATTCCCAGATTAAAGCCATCAGGACGATAAACCGCTCGGAGTGTTGTTTGGCAACGCTTGGCTAGATCCATCAACTCGTCCGTTGCCTCTTTGGGCATTGCATCCAGCTCCCCTACATGAGCGTAGGGAGCGATCATCAAATGACCACTGATGTAAGGGTAAAGGTTAAGAATTACGAAGGTGTGGAGACCGCGATGCAGAACGAAGTTTTTTTCGTCGTGGGCCGGATCCGTTACGGCGTCACAAAAGATACACGTATCGGCCCGAGACATATCAGCTCCGCTGGCTGTGATGTAGGCGTGTCGCCAGGGACTCCAGAGTCTTTCCACGAGAAATCCTGCGATAAGGACCCGCGACGGGCGCACGCTCGATTTTGTTCAAAGAGACGCGCGCCGCCGCCGGCTAGGGCTTATTTTCGTTAATAAGTTCCTTGAGTTCCTTGCCGGCTTTGAAATACGGTACACGTTTGGCAGGAATGCTGACCGGGTCGCCTGTTTTAGGGTTACGGCCGCGGCGCGCGCCACGCTCACGCACGCGAAAACTGCCGAAGCCCCGCAGCTCGATCTTCTCGCCCTGGTTAAGACTCTCAATTATGCTTTCGAAAACTATTTCAACCAGTCTCTCGGCATCTTTCTTGGTCAATTCAGCAGCATTAGCCACGTCGTTGACAAGATCGGCTTTAGTCATGCAGTCACCTCGCTCACAAACAGTCTTTGGTTTAAGCCTGGTGAACTAATTTCGTAAGAACGCTAGCAGCTAGAATAAGGACGCGTGGAAGTAGATTAGCAGAAACGAGCATTCCACAGCAAGACTAAAAACGCTGTGCGGCCAACATCTTACGGTTGATATCAGCCGGCGCCCGGCGCCGGAAGTGTCGAGTATTCTTTCGCGGTAGAACGGCTCGTCCTAAAGAGTGGCGGTCAGCCTTCGCTGTCGTCGTCTTCTTCTCCACTCTTAATGGTATTGCCGAAATCCGCTAACTCACGCAGTGAGGCCATGCCGCCCCCGGCTTCCGACGTGTAGGTCTTCTGCTCGCTGATGGGCTCATCACGACCGGCAGCCCGCGCCGACAAGCCAATCTTCTTGTTCTCGGCATCAATGCGAAGAATCCTGAACTCCATCTCCTGGCCGAGCTGCACGGCGTCCTCGGGTTTTTCGACCCGATCATCCGAGAGTTCAGAGATATGGCACAAGCCCTCCAGGTTATCGCCCAGTTCTACAAAAGCCCCGAAGCTGGCAAAACGCGCAATCTTGCCTTTCACCAGGTCACCAGGATTGTGTGAAGCGACAAAGTCATTCCAGGCGTTGGGCTCGAGTTCCTTTATAGAAAGCGACATGCGCCGATTTTCAGGATCGATCCCGGTGATAACTGCATCTACCTGTTGACCCTTCTTCAGTACTTCACCCGGATGCTTGACCCGGCGCGACCAGGAAATGTCCGATACGTGCACCAGGCCATCAACACCGTCTTCGATTTCAATGAAGGCGCCGAAGTCCGTAAGATTACGAACTCTTCCATGCACACGGGCGCCCACCGCGTATCGATCGCCAAGAGTCTTCCACGGATTGTCCTGCACCTGTTTCATGCCGAGGCTTATGCGCCGGGCTTTTGGATCAACGCCCAAAACCTCGACTTCAACCGTATCTCCGGCGTTGACGATCTTGCTGGGGTGTTTCACCCGTTTTGACCAGCTCATCTCGGAAACGTGCACCAGACCTTCAACACCGGGTTCAAGCTCAACGAACGCGCCGTAGTCCGTGACGCTGGCGACTTTGCCGTTGAGGCGCGTAGCTGGCGGAAAGCGTTCCTCGATCGTTTCCCATGGATCAGGCAGAAGCTGTTTGTACCCGAGAGACACGCGCTCGCGCGCCCGATCGAATCGCAAAACCTTTACCTGTACCGTGTCACCGACCCTGAAGAGTTCTGCCGGATTCTGGAGTCGTCCCCAGGACATATCAGTCACGTGCAACAATCCATCGACGCCGCCCAGGTCGACGAACGCGCCGTAGTCTGTCAGATTCTTGATCTGTCCTTCTACGATAATATCTTCTTCAATTTGTCCGAGGGTTTCTCCCTTGCGGCCTTCATTGCGCTCTTCCAGCACGGCCTTGCGCGAGAGCACAACGTTAGAGCGCTTGCGATTCAGCTTGATGACTTTCGCTTCGATCTCGCGGCCGCGGAGAGAATCAAGATTACGAACCGGCCGGACGTCCACCTGAGAACCGGGCAGGAAAGCCGCTATGCCGTCCACATCAACGCGGAGCCCACCTTTGATCCGCTCTGCCACGCGACCCTTGACTGAAGTGTTTTCGTTGAATGCCTTTTCTAGATCATCCCAGGCGCGCAGGCGAACGGCATCAGCGCGCGAAAGCAATGGAAAGCCCTCGCCGGTTTCCATATTCTTAACCAGAACGTCAACCTCATCACCTGGCTTCACGGTGATCTGGCCGTTCTCCATAAACTCGTTTTGGTTGACGATGCCTTCCGACTTGTAACCAAAATCGATTACCACGCCGCGCTCCGTGATGCCCACCACCGTTCCGCGGACTACTTCACCTTCCTGGAGCGACGATTGCTCCTGCTCGAATTGATCGAGCAGGCTGCCAAAATCTTCCCCCGCTGGACGCGGTTCGTCATCGTCTTCCCGCTGAGCGGAGAAGCCCGCCGGCTCTTCCCGTCGAGTCGCAGCCGCGGCTGAAGATCCGGCACTCACGGCCTCGCCGGACGTTGACTCGTCCGTGCTGGTCGCGGCGGTTTGAGGATTGGTTTCGGTGGTTGGTTTGTTAGCGTCGGTCTCGCCGACATCGGTTACAGGTTGTTCCGTAGACATGCACACTCCTACTAAAATTTCTCTGGCGCAACGCCCGCGCGGCGCGCCGATCCGGCATCCGGCGTACGAACGCTGGCGCTCTAGCAACCTTCGCCTTGTTGGTGATGAGTCGGACTAAGATATGAGAGGATGCGAGCTTAAAGGAGTTGGAAAAGAAGGTTGTCGTTTCGATTTCCGTTGCGCCCGTAGTCTCCCGCCTTGGTCCGACTATCACCGGTCGCGTGACCGGATCGTCTCGGAATTTACACGGCGGCGCGACCGAGTGTCAAGGCGACTGCCATTATTTCGTCGGAAAACAATCGCCGTCGTAACCTTACCGCTGTCCGTTCAGTGAAGCTTCCGCACCCCGCAGGACCACATACACTCCAGCTGAGTGTGAACCGACGAACAGGGTATTCTGGTCGTGCGGATCCAACGCGAGTGCCCAGATGCGCAGACTTGGCAAACGGTGTTCGCGCGCATCGATGCGGACCCAGGTGGTTCCGGCATCGTTGGATCTATACACGCCGCCGCCGACTTCGCCGTTCTGGTAAGCATTCCCCGCAAAGACCTCATTGGTGTTGCTGGGATTGATCAGGATGCTGGTGAAATCCCCAAATGGAAGATCGCCGCCCCGGCGCGACCAGTGATCGCCACCGTCATGGGACAGGTAAAATGCCTGTTTTGTGCCCACATAAATGAACGACGAACGCTTCGGATCCTGACTGATAACATTTATTGGAGAAGTGGTAGGAATACCACTGACCTGTTGCCAGGTTTCGCCCGAGTCACGAGAGATGAGAACTCCCGTAGTTGCAGTGCCAACCAGAATTACGGATGGATTTTGGGAACTGGTCGAAATGCTCGTGGTCCGCACGTCCAGGCCACGACCATAAGGCAGCCGATCCCAACCTTGCGCCGGGTCGATCGTGCGATACAATCCGCTATTGGTGGCGATCAGCATTCCCGCTTGTCCATTACGATCGGAAAACGACACCACCGAATTAATTGGTTCCGAGATGACCGCCACATGCGCGGCTCCGCCCGTCATACTCGAACCGGCATTCACTATCAGAGCCGCGAGCGTGGCTTCATCAAGTTGACCCGAAACCGGCAAATACCTGTCCGTCTGGAATCGTTTGATGGCCGCAACGGTGCGGGATCCCAGTTGGCCGTCAGCGGCGCCAATCTCATAGCCGGCACGTTCGAGCGCCTCCTGGGCATGACGCACGACGTCGTCACTGGGTCTGGGTTTCTGAATGGCCTGGCCGACTGGCGTCGTACCGCCGGCGACTGTTCGTCCGCTCGTAGTGGCGCGCGCCTGGGTTGCTGGCTTGCGCGCCGCGGCGCGCGCAGATGCACGTCGCTTTGACGGAGGCGCTAAAACCTTGCGGACGGAAATGGGCGCCCACGATACGCCGCGATCGGTTGATCGATACATTCCGAGATTTGTTCCCAGATAAAGCAGATTGCCGTCACGCTCATCCTGCAGGATCGAATATCCAATTAGACGAGGAGGCATGTTGCGCATTGAAGGTTGCCAGGACACCCCACCATCGCTACTGACGAAAAAGAACCCACCTCCGGTGGTCGTATTAATAGTGGTCGCGTAAATGCGGTTCGCGTTTTCGCGATCCGGCACTATGGTATTCACGAATCGCCCACTGAAGCCTTCGTTACTCGGCACAAAGTTTTTGCCGCCGTCGTTCGAGACCATCACCCCATAGTTGTTCGTACCGATGTAAACGGTATTAGGATTACGCGGGTGGACAGCGATTGAATTGATCTCAAGCTGACGCGATGTAGTCACCATCCACGAGTTGTTGTCTCCGCCCTTGGCCGAGCGCCAGAAACCTTCCGTGGTTCCGGCGAAAACCAAACCGGGAATAGTAGGGTGTTGCATAATCGCGCGGGTACGACGTGACTGTGAGGGAATACCCTGAACTTTATGCCAGCTCTCGCCGGCATCACGAGTCTCATAGATTCCGCTACACGCCGACGCGATGATGTGACGCGAATCACGCGGGTCGAGGTTTATAGCAAAAATGTCGGAGTCGTCGATGATCCCATTCTTAATAATCCGCCAGGACTTACCACCATCAATACTCTTATAAGGAAGATACCAGGTGCCCGCATAGATAATATTCGTGTCATGAGGGTCTATAGCCAACGACTCGACATGCACGAGTCCCGGGGTACTGGCCGTCGACAATGGCGTCCAGGTCTCGCCTGAGTCAGCCGAGCGAAAGATCCCGTTAAAGGTCCCGGTGATCAGAATATTCGGATCACGCTCTGCTTGCGTGAGGGAATGCAGGGCTTCGTTTCGCAGCTCTGGCGATTCACGCCAGGTCAGGCCGCCATCGGTGGATTTGAAAAACCCACCAGCGTCTTTATGACGATGCGTGGCTACATAAAGCACTTTCGA
>JAWWPL010000173.1:0-3252 GCA_033850605.1 Blastocatellia bacterium
AAATGTTGAAATAAAAACCGCGGCGGATGCCGCCGGCTACGTTGCCCTGCGGCTCGATTGCCGAGGTAAAGTTGTACCCAAGGCCCAATCTGAGATCGGGCAAGGGCCAATACCCTAACTCGGCTCCATAGGATTTTTTGGCCGTGCCGGAGTTTGGTTGAATCAGTCCCCTCAACTCAACGGCAAAGTCATAACGTTTTGCGAATCGGTATTGCATCCGACCCTGCGTCAGATAAGTCAGGGTGGAAACGTCGGGAATGTTGTCCTGACCACTCCGGTTAAAACGCGCGGCCAAACGCCCGGAGAGCTCAAGCCGCGGGGTCAGTTGATAGAAAGCATCGGTCGAAAGGCTCTCCAGTCGATCGCGCGTTAAACCCGTCGTCGTGGTGGCGGTGCCGGTAGTTTCACGCGAGTTGCGGTTGTAGCTGAAGAGCAACCCCATGCGGTCGTTTGTCGCAGGCCGAATTGCCACGGCCGCCATTCCCTGCGCGAAGCTGCTTTGTTGCCCACCCGACTTGGTGCGCGCGAATTGGAAACGTGAGAGCGCGGTAATACTGTCGTTGACGCGTCCGGCGGCCCCAACGACGAACAGTTGTTCTTTGCCGTTGCGATCGCGCAATTCATAACGAACGTTGGCAATGAAGTTCTCCTTCGGCTGCCAGGCCGCGCCAAACGTGATGCTGTTAAAGTTTTTCCCCAGCCCTTTGACATGGAATCCGCGTTCATAGCCGAGTTCGAGAGAAAGTTCCTTGCTGACAGGCAGCCGGTTGACGAGTCCGATGACCGCATAACTGTCAGTCGTGTTAGCGCCGTTATCAACCTGATAACGTGCGGTCATCGACGTGAACCGGTTCAGCTTCGTTTCTACTCCAAAAGCCATCTCGCTGCGTGTTGACGAAACTCCGAACCCGGTCCCCGTCGTATCGGCGATGGGCACGATAGGAGCGGAAGCGATGCGCTGAACAAAGAAGAGTTTCGCCCAATCGTTAAGCTGATAGTTGGCGCCCAGCGTTGTCTGATTGGGATAAGTCGGATCTGCCGCACCCAGGTTCTGTTCGCGCTTGGCGGTTAGCTCCAACTTTTTCGTAGCTCTCCACTCAGCGCCGACGGTGAAAAGGTTCGAAGTGACGTCACGATCGCTCTTGTTATCGGAAAACTTTCTGAAGTCGTAACCGAGGTTCAGCTTGAAGTTTTCTTTGAGAACTTCTGACCAGGCGACGGAAAATGTCGAGCGAGAGTTATCAACCCGCTCGGTCTTGTTCTGCTCATTAACAAATGCCAATTTGGCTGTCGATGAAGGCCGCGGCTTGAAAGCAAACGAGAGTTCGCCGCGTCTTGAGCCTGGTGTGACGGTAGTACCGAAGGGATTGAGAAAACCGGCTGAGGCTCCCGCCAGCCTGCCGTGAATGACGCCTTCGCGAAAAAATACGGGCTGGTTGTAGTCTATTTCATACGCGAACCCATCATGATTAGCGGACTGGCCAGAAACACCGGAAATCGATGCGCCGCTACCGAACCCTGCAATCTCTCCCCGGCTCAAGACGACCGCAGCTTTGATCACGCCGCCGCGTGGCAGACGCTGTTGAGCATCCAGGCCGCCCAAACGGAACTGGCTGGATTGGTCCTGACGCTGATTGATAGCACTGAAACCGAGTTGCAAACCGAGGCCGGTAAATTTCTTCAGCCCGCGTCCGGTCAGCACCATAGAGTTGAACCCGTAAGCACGGTGCTCGTAGGTGACCACGATTTGAGTGAGGTTCAACGAATAGTCGAAGGTCGATATGAAGCGCAGAAAAAAGATCTGGCCGGTGATCGCGTCAAGGTTGTAGTCCACCGACCGGATCAGAGTTTCACTCGTGAGAATGATTTCCGGATTGCGCCGGTCGCGGACCTCGAGCGTTACGCTTTCTGATCCTGTCAGGATGTCGGTGAAGCTGAGCTGGAACAATGAGAGCGAGCCGCCGGGAATCACGTCGCGCGCGAACGCCGTGTCCGGCCGCGCACCAGTCAGCGTGATGAAGCTTCCGCCTCGATCCTCGACGTGCAACTTGACGCCGGTTAGCTTGCGGGAATATCCGCTTAGCCCCAGGCCAGTCATGTCCGCATCAAAATCGCCGAACATGGCATACGAGCGCCCGCGATCAAGTCGCGCATATAGCTTTGAGTTTGATTGAGCTTCTTCAAAGCGCGTCGATGAGTCACCGAAGACGGGATAAGCGCGCTCAAGGGGATCAAGCTGAAACAGTCGATCCTGCCCCGCGGCGCGATTAAGAGGGCGCATGCTGTCATACGAGAGTGTCAGGATATTCTTTTTTCGAATCGTTCCGCGAAAAAAGAAGGCCAGACGGTTGCGATACCTGGCGGTATCTCCGGCATTGAAGCCAGGAACATTTCCAAATGAAGCTTCGGCCAATCCTACGAGTAGGGTGGGCCGGGTCTCGGCCAGGATGCGAATGTCCAGTTCGCCGACAGCCTGAAGCATGATCGCCCTGAGATGAGCAGTCGCGGCAATACCGGGGGCCACGATCTTGATGCGTGCTTCGCCGCCCTTGAGGGCAATTCCCATCTGGCTTCTCTGATCAGTGACTTGGGCATTCACTGGCGTCTGACGCTCTAAACCTATTCCGTTCCGATCAAGCGAAGGCAAATTCGAGGAGGGAGGCGGCACCTCTGCATTAGTTCGTGGGACGCCGTCCACGGGCATCACCAGCGCATTGGTAGCTTCAATGGCTACCAAGCCATCAAGTGCCGGGTTGCCCCACTGATCCCACGCGCGAATCGTTGCCAGCATCGAATCCTTGCCGCCGGACAACAGTTCTTTGCGCTCAGTGAGGATTTCAATCCGCCGGACCGGACCGCGGCCCATTACCCTGAGCTCTACCGGTGTGCCACGTTCGTTCTTCGGCCCGATTGGAGTAACGCGAATTTCGTTCGGACCGGAAGGCAGAGTCAGGCCCGCGAAGGTGTAGGTGGTGATCTGATTTGCGCGGTCAACGCGGGTCTCTGCGATGTTCTTGTCAGAGATCTGCTTACCGTTGATTTCGAGCAGAACCTTCCAATCTATCGCGACCCGAGCCTGCACCTGCGAACCAGAGGAGACAACAGCGGAGCTGGAGGCCGGACTCACGATCTCGGCAAAGCCGGGCTTAACCGGGGCGATTTTTTCGGTGGATGCAATCTCGTAAGTTCCAGCGCCGCGAAAGGTTTCATCAACCTTAGGACCAGAGGTAGCAGGCGGATCCTGGATCGACG
>JAWWPL010000176.1:0-3683 GCA_033850605.1 Blastocatellia bacterium
ACCAATCGGAGTCCCGGGACTAGACTTTGGGGACTAACCAAGATGAGTGGAAGGCTGTACTCGCTGGTTCCTAAAACTTGGTCCTAAGCGAGCGAAGAGTCAACACCGAGACTCTCTACAGCTAAGGTTGCTTAAGAACCGTTTCCAAAAATAGCTACCGGAGCTTTCCGGTGCGCGCTCCGTCGCCCCGCAGGGAACAGCCCTTCGGGGCGATGTCGTATGTGGGATATCCGCGCTCCATCCTTTTTACTCGGCACTCTTCTGCTTGCGTTTCTGGGGCCACATCAGCGATGCTCCCACGGAAGCCAACAACACCGCCGCCACGACCCCCAACGCAATGCCAATCGGAATGTCGTCGACGCTGTGTGCCCAATCTGCCAATACCTGGTACCCCAGCGCATGGCAAGCCGCCGCCAATAGCTTCGCCAATAGCGGCAAAAGCATCTTGAAACCGATGAAGCTCAGGACAATCCCCAGACCCACCTTAAGATAGTGAAACTTCTCGACGACCCCGGCCAGCAAGAAGTAAAACGTGCGCAAGCCGAGAATGGCAAAAACATTTGAAGTGTAAACAATGAAGCGATCGGTTGTGACACCAAAGATGGCGGGAATCGAATCGACCGCGAACACCAGATCGGTCACCTCAACCACGATCAATACCAATAACAGCAGAGTGCCTACGCGTTTCCCATCGACTACCGTGAAAAACTTCCGGCGCTCGTAATGACGCGTAATGGGAACATACCGCGAGACAAACCGAACCACCACATTGTTCTCGGGTTCGATTTCGGTTTCCCCGCCTCGTAACATCTGCGCGCCGGTGTAGACCAGAAAAGCGCCAAAAATGTAGATGATCCAGTGAAATCGATCGATCAGTTCGGTGCCGGCAATGATCATTCCCACGCGCATTACCAGGGCGCCGAGTACGCCCCAGTAAAGAACCCGGTGCTGGTATTTGGGCGGGACTTTGAAATACGAGAAGATCAGAAGGAAAACAAAGAGGTTGTCGACCGAGAGCGAGAGTTCGATCAGATATCCGGCAACAAACTGAAGTGCCTTCTCGTGGCGGGCAGCGCCAAACAACTCCCAACCCAAAGGTCCAAACAACAATCCCGCGAACACCAGGGCCAACGCCACCCAGATGCCGCTCCAGACCGCCGCATTCCGATAACTGATTTCGTGGGGTTTGCGATTAAACAGGCCCAGGTCGATGGCCAGCATAATCAAGATAAAAATACAGAAACCCACCCAGGCCAGTGTCGAAGTTGCCAGTGAATGCATTTAGCCAGTTAAAATATCATCCGCGCTACAGGCCACGCAAAAACGAAAACGCCGAACTTTGACTGAAACGCCGTCGTCGGGTCCTGAGTGGTGTCTTAATTCGGCTCTTCTCGGCGAAATCTCTGCGGCCTCTGCATCTTCGGTGAATAGACGGGACGAACGCTCACCGCAGAGGAGCGGAGGGCGCAGAGAAATTCAAACCAGGACCCTAACTAGTCCGGTCGCGAGTTGCAGCGGGCGGTCCGCTCAATTAGAATTTGTCGTTTCGGAATGCTTGGAAAAGGTTTACATACATGCTCAAACAACTAAGCCGCTTTGAACGCACCAGCAAAGTCCTGATTCTGGGGTTCGTGGGGCTAATGGCGATCAGCCTGGTTCTTTTCTTCAGACCTAACAGCGGGTCTTCTACCCTTGAACCCACCAAGAGCACCGAGGTGCTCGCGAGCGTCGGAGGTCACGAGATAACCGTGGGCGACTTCGCGACGCAGAAACTGAACATTCAAAACCAGTTCAGCCGTTTTGGTGGGCAGGTGAGTCTGACCCAGATGGGTTATACCGACGAACGAATTCTCGACGGTTTAGTCGCTAAGAAAGTGGCGTTGCTGGAAGCCGAGCGGTTAGGCCTGGGCGCCTCAAAAGCCGAAGTCGCAGACAGAATCACCAGGACGTTCAGTGATCCCAATGGAAAGTTTCTGCTCACGGACGCTGCGGGTAAGCTGGACATGAGCAAGTACCAGGAGCGCGTGGGTGACGTAAACGTCTTTGAACGGGGCGTGGCCGAAGACATTGCGCGAGAAAAGCTGGAAGCCTTCGTGGCCGCCAGCGTGCGCATTTCAGAGGACGAAGTGCAGGCGGAGTATAAGCGCAAGAATACCAACTTCGATCTCACGTATGTGATTGTTTCGGCCGACAAGCTGGCCGAGAAGATTCAACCTACGGATGACGAGTTGAAGGCCTATTACGAAAAGCACAAAACCGACTACAACATTCTCGTGCCCCAGAAAAAGATTAAATACGTCTTTATCGATCAGGATAAGTCTGGACAGAAGCTGCAAATATCGGACAAGGAACTTCACGACGAATACGACAGTCTGAAGCCTGAGTTCAAGCAGGCCGGAGTTAAAGTCCAGCAAATCGTTTTGAAAGTCGCGCGCCCCGATCTCGACGCTACGGTCAAAGCAAAAGCCGACGAGTTGGTGGCCAAAGCCCGCGGCGCGCAGGAAAAGAGTACCGAGGAAGCGTTCGCCGAATTGGCAAAGGGGAATTCCGAAGATCCAGCCACGGCCAAAGACGGAGGGCGGGTAAGTGGCATAGTAAAGAAGAGCCCGAACAAGTCAGACGATCCGTATCAGCAAGTTCTCTTTCTCCAGCCCGGCGACGTCACCGACGCGATTAAATACAAGAACGCTTATTACATCCTGCGTCGCGGCGAAGCTGTGCCGAAAACCTTCGAAGATGCCAAGACAGAGCTGCTGGTATCTCTTCGCAATCGTCGTGGCTATACGGTGGCGCAGAAAATCGCCCAACGCGCTCAGGACCGCCTGAAGGAAACCAAGGATCCGCAGAAGGTTGCGCAAGAGTTCGCGGCTGAGGCCAATATGTCCCCTGCAGATATGGTGCGCGAGACGCCGTTTGTGAAAGCAGGTGATGATGTGCCAAACATCGGCAACTCTCAGCAATTTGAAGAGGCGATTGCGCCTTTGAATAATCCTAACGACGTTGGCGAACGCACCGGTATCAAAAATGGCTTTGCGATTCCAATGTTGGTTGAGCAAAAGGGACCGCGCATTCCTGAGTTCGATGAAGTGAAGGATAAAGTGACGCTGGCGGCCAAGACCGAAAAAGCGAAATCACAATTGGAAGAAAAGGCAAAAGAGCTGATCGCCGGCGCCAAATCTCCAGGAGATCTGAAAGCAGGGGCAGCGCGGCTGGGTCTGGAAGCGAAGGCGGAAGCGAACTACAAGGTGGCGACGCCTCTTGGCGAAGCCGGATCGAGCGTGCTCTTGGACGATCCGCTTTACGCGGCAAAGACCGGTGAGGTGCTCAAGACCCCGATCTTCCTCAACCAGAATTATCTGGTAATCGGAGTTAACACTCGCACCGAAGCGGATCTGGCGGAGTTTGCCAAGCAACGCGACTCGCTCATGCAGAGCGCGCTCAACGATCGCAAGAACCAGGTCTTTGAAGATTACCTCACGACGGTACAGAGGGCGATGGAGAGCAACGGGAAGATCAAGATCTACAAAGACGTGCTGGCCAACATGATGGAAACTGAAGAGCCGGAAGCAGCGCCGCAGCGCCGTCCGCCTTTGCAGCTGCCGAAGAAACAAAGCTAGGTTTCTTTTCGAGTGTTTGGTGTGATTTCGTGGATCGTTCTTTGTCCTGGCCGACGAAAAACGATC
>JAWWPL010000187.1:0-3999 GCA_033850605.1 Blastocatellia bacterium
ATCCGGTTTCCGAGAGACTTACGCTTCGGACAAAGACACCGGCCGATATTGGGAAGCGGGCGCTGCCAACGTCCACTGGGTAATCGTCACCAATGAACAAGTGGAACGAGGAATAGAGCTTGCACTCGAGCGTGTCCGTGCGCCCGGAGTTTTGATCGAAGGAAACAGTTTTCTGCAATTCATCGACGCGGACTTCGTCGTACTGGTGACAGGCGGCGCGGAAACGAAGATCAAGAATTCGTCTCGTTGGGCCTTTCAAAAAGCATCAGCGGTTTACCTGTTGGATCAGACTCGCCCGTGTCCGAAGCCCGACCGTGAGGGAGGGCCAGTTACGCATCGTGCCCTCCCTGACGGTTGGGCTTCTGACACTATGACCAATCTGAGCAGCCTGAGTGAGACTCTCGAGTTACTCAACAGCAAGTTCGGTCCTTTGGCGCTAACGCGTTCCCTGCCAGCCTACGGCGCCAGCGACTTTCGCAGTCTGGTGCAACGAATCAAGCAGGTCCATTTACCCACCTCTTGCCCGGGTCCTCGTTTAGAACGCGCACTAGCGGGTGGGGAACCACGGTCGTTTCTCGGTCAGGTTGCTAAGGCCGGAAGAGTTCAAGGAGAGCAATCATGAACATTTCGGTAATCCGCATTCTGTTCGTCTGTTGTTTATTGGTGGCCTCGATCGGTCGAATGCAATCTGTAGCAATTGCGCAGCGCCCAACCACGCCGCCGGCTTCAGTTCCCGCGGTTACAGAAGATCCGCTACTTCGGCTGCTGGTCAGTAAGGGTGTGCTGACGACTGATGAAGCCGCAGTGGTCTTCAGCTCCGGCACTCCGGCGCAGCAGCGCGATCGACTAGCCACGCTATTAAAGGACAAAGGCTTGATTTCGAGCGCCGAGTTCGATGCGCTGCAACTGAATGCGGCGGCCCCTGCATCATCGAATTTGAACGCTTCGGCAGGGAACTCGCCGTCTACCGGCATTCCGAAACCCGTCGCACCCCCGGCGGTGATTGCAGCGGTGGCGCCGATTCGTCTCCTCCCGATAGAGCCTCAGGCACGCGAGGGATTGATTCCGGATCTTAAACTTGGATCGGGAGCGAGGATCAAACCCTACGGCTATTTCAAGACCAGCGTGATTCACGATTCTTCGTCACCTTTGGGTAATGACTTTCCGCTTCCGCTGCTTGCGGCCGACACCGGACCAGGAGGCTCTCCGGAGTTTCATTTGAAAGCGCGGGCGCTGAGGTTGGGAGTCAACTTCGAATGGCTCGACCCCGCTCCGAAGACCGTGATCACCGGTCGTCTTGAGTTTGATTTTGAAGGTGACTTTACCAGGGCAAGCAATCGAAATGTTTCCTCGATTCGTTCAAGTCAGCCCTCGCTTCGTCTCGCCTGGGCCCGGATCGATAGGCACTTCAACGACAAGTTCACTGGCTTTGCCTTGTTTGGTCAGGATTGGTCGCCATTCGCTTCTTCAACTCTTCCCAACATGATCGAGAACACAAACTTTGGCGGCATCGGCTTCGGCGCTATTTATCAGCGCGTGCCGCAGACGCGTTTCGGATTCAGTTACAACCTGGGCGGCGCGCGTTCGTGGAAAATAGCTCCCGAATTCGCAATCGTATTTCCGGCGTTTGGGAATGTACCCGCCAATGTTGCTGACCAGTTGGGCTATGGCGAACGCCAGGGCGCCGATTCAAGTCGTCCGGGGTTGCAAGGGAGGTTTGTACTGCAGGGGCAACTAGATAAAGCAGCGGGTGTGGCGCCGGCAGAATTCATAGTGAGCTTCGAACAGGCGCGGCGCACCGCCATCGTTACCGCGGCCGGTGTTCCAGCAGAGTTCAGATCAGCCTTTCCTTCCGGTGCTGAAGTAAGCAGCGACAGCAGCGCCTACAGCTTGGAACTGCAACTGCCGACGCGTTTCGTTACGCTCTCGGGAAAGTACTACTCCGGCTCAGACCTGCGATTCTTCCTGGGCGGGCAGCTCTTATCTAATTTCAATGACACTGCCGGATTGACTTCGACAGCGAGCGCTGCATCAATCGACGGCGCTTCTACCGTGGTCTTTGGGCTCTTGAATGGAGTACCGAGCGTCGCGCCGCAGCGACCGGTTCGCGGACAAGGCGGCTTTGTCCAACTGGGTTTCCCGCTCTCGCGTCTGGTTCACGCCGATCCGAAGGGCCGCAACGCCGGATGGACCACCTATCTCTATTACGGTTTTGATGAGGCGTTGCCGCGGGATGCGAGAAGGTTTACACCAGTTCGCGGCCGCAGCGATCTGTTTTCCGGAAACATTCAATACAAACTGAACTCGTGGGTGACATTCGCGCTCGAGCAGGGATATTACCGCACCCGCGCAGCGAATCGGTCCCCGTCGGATTTAGGTGGGCTGCCCCTTTTTCGCGGTATTCCCAGCTATACGAGCCACAATGTGCGATCAGAATTCGCGGCAATATTTTCGTTCTAGGTATTTGAGAGAGTCGAGCGTGTAGCGGCTCTGCCGCCTGATGTGCGGAAAGGCCCTGCCTTTCCGGAGAATCAGTTTTGATTTGGCGAGGCTGCGCCTCGCATTGGGGGCGTAGCCAAAAAAAGATCTTAAGCAAGTATCGGAAGGTCAGAGACCTTCCGCACATCAGGCGGCAGAGCCGCAAGAGGGAACATTACCAGGAGCTAAGCTTTGCAAGATATTTCAAACCTAACAGGTATTAACACGCTCTCTACTCCGCTGGTGAAGACGGTCGTGCTACTCACGGTGTCGAATATCTTTATGACGGTGGCATGGTATGGCCATCTCAAGTACAAGAACGCGCCGCTGGTGTCGTTGATCGTGATTAGCTGGTCGGTGGCGTTGTTTGAATACATCTTTCAGGTTCCGGCGAACCGCATTGGTTCCCAAACATATTCGCTGATGCAGCTAAAGGTCATGCAGGAATGCATCACCTTAATTGTATTCACGGCTATCGCGTTCTTGCTCTTTGGCGAGACGCTCAAGTGGAACAACCTGGTCTCTTATGCGTTCATCGTCGGCGCGGTATTTTTCTCGTTCGCATTTTAAGAGATTGAAAGAACGACGGAGGGAATCATGGAACCAATCGGCGACTTGCTGAAACAACATGAACTGACTCATGGCAACTTGTGTCCCGGCACGTTACTCGCTCTCCGCATGGCCGTGCTGGGTTGTGCGCTGGTAGGAATAGAAGATCCTCGCGGCGCCGATCAAAACAAGTTGGTCGTCTGGATTGAGATAGATCGCTGGCTGGCTGACGCCGTGGAAGCCGTAACCGGCGCAAGAATAGGGAAGCGAACCGTGAAGTTCCTCGACTATGGCAAGCTGGCAGCCACTTTCTTAAACGTAGAGACCAACGAGGCCGTGCGCATAGTCGCGCGTGAATCGTCCCGTCGTTTAGCGGACCTTCGTCATCCGGAAATCGACGATAAGTACGATCGCCAAATGCGTACCTATCGCGAAGCCGCCGAAGAAGAGTTGTTTGACATAACTGACGTTGAGGTCCAGGTGCGTGCGAAAGATTTGCCCGGACACCCTCGGTCGCGAGTGATTTGTCACAAGTGCGGCGAGGCGGTGAACGACGGACGCGAGATTAATCTTCCCGATCGAATCACGCTTTGTAAGCCCTGTGTCTATGGAACGTATTATCAACCGCGGCAGAGATCCGTAGGCAGAATGTGGCCCGAACAAGCAGCTCTATCGGGCATAAGAATTTGATGAGAGGTATTTAACCCCTCGTGCAAATGAGGCTACCTAGTCTTCAGTCCCGGAGCAACCAAATGTTTATAGCACCAGGAGCAAAAATAAGTTTGAAGCTCCGTAGGCGCGAAATAATGACGAGCATCACACTTGAAGGCACACTTGAAGGAAGGAGACAGGCATGAAAGTAGGATTCATTGGTCTGGGAAATATGGGATCCGCCATAGCTCGCAACCTGATTAAGGCAGGGCACGATCTAACGGTTTACAATCGGACGCAAAGCCGGGCCGAGCCTTTCGT
>JAWWPL010000195.1:0-3745 GCA_033850605.1 Blastocatellia bacterium
TGCTAAGGCGCTGCAGCGAACGTCGCAAATCGCCGTCGGTAATAATGCCCGCCAGGCGGTTTTCGTTGTCGATGACATTAACGGCGCCCAAACCGTAATGGGTAATCGTCGAAATAATCTCCATCCATGCTGCGTCGGCCGCAATCGTTGGATTATGCGATCCGCCATGCATCAAATCTGCGACGCGCAACGTCAGACGCTTTCCCAACTGGCCCGCCGGATGATTATGGGCGAAATCGTCTTCGGTCAGCCCCTTAGCGCTCATCAAAGTCATGGCTAGCGCGTCGCCGATAGCCAGAGCCACAGTGGTGCTGGTCGTTGGAGCCAGGTTAAGAGGGCAGGCTTCCTGATCCACTGAAGCATCAAGAACGGCATCGGCACGCTGCGCAATCGTTGATTTCAAATTGCCGACAATCGCCACCAGCGGCGCCTGGCGACGGTTCAGATAGGGCAGTAGTTGCAACAGTTCATCAGTCTCGCCGCTGTTACTCAGCATCAATACGACGTCCTCTGACGTGACTATGCCCAGGCCGCCGTGCAAGGCATCTGAAGGATGAAGATGAACTGCGGCGGTGCCACTACTAATCATGGTGGCGGCGATCTTTTGCGCGATGATTCCCGACTTGCCCACGCCCAGCAGAATTATTTTCCCCTTGCAGCCAGTCAGCAGAGCCATGACGCGGTCGACCTCCTCCACCCGCAAACGAGAAGCGGCTTTCGCAATCGCTTCGGATTCCGCGCGCAGCAAGTCCACCACTTGTGAGTAATCTGATTTTTCGGCCATGGCTGCCATCTTTGATATACGACTAGCGAAGCAATTTGCAAGTAGCGGCGAAAAAGAACGTTTGTAACGATTCGGTTTCAAAGGATCATTCTAGTTAACGCTGGGAGCGCGGACGTCCCGTCCGCACCGCGCCGCAGGCGCGAAGTCATTCCCTCCACTCGAGAAAGCCATAGCAATAGATCCCGTTCGCGCGGCGCGCTCAGTGCGGACGAGCCGTCCGCGCTCCCAGCAAAAAGGAGCTTCTTGGTTTTGAAACCTAGCAGCGACCGAGCGCAGTAAACATAGACATCTGAAGGGCCATCCGTTAATATTGCCGCTCTTCGAACCAAGATCCGATTTTCGAAAATCCAGTAGAACCTCGCAGGAGTGTGAAATGTTTGCCAAGCTGTTACCGCGCGAAGAACAATATTTTTCGCTCTTTGCGCAAATGACTTCGTACATCAACGATGCCGCGACCTGTCTGGTCGAAATGCTGTCTCATCAAGACGGCGACTACACCGAATACGTGCAGCGCATCAAAGGCATCGAGCATGCCTGCGATGACTTGACGCACAACGTGGCCACCCGCCTGAACCAATCATTCATCACGCCTTTCGACCGCGAAGATATTTACATGATGTCCAAGGCACTCGACGACGTAGTGGATTTGATCGACGGCATCGCGCGAGCGGTGATGATGTACGACATTCATGAAACGACTGAGCCCGCAAAGCAATTGGCCGGAGTGATCCAACGCATGGCCCTGCAACTGCATGAAGTCGTGTCGATGCTGCAAAAGCCCAAAGGCGTGACCGAACGCCTGGTTGAACTCCATCGCCTTGAACACGAAGGCGACGATCTCTATCAACGCGCCGTGGGTGGATTGTTCCACGAGACTCGCGACCCCATTACCGTGATCAAGTGGAAAGATATTTACGAGAAGCTGGAAGCGGCCATCGATCGGTGCGAGAACGTGGCGAATATTATTGAAGGGGTAATCATCAAGCACTCATAAAAAGCAGAAGTCAGAGGTCGGGGATCAGAGGTCAGCCGTTGTTTGCGTTTCCCGCCTACTGCCTACTGCCGTCTGCTTACTGCCGTCTGCTTCCTGGTTCCTTCGCCCCTGTGCTATCGTTTCATTCCCAACACGTGCCCGCGTAGCTCAGTGGATTAGAGCGTCCGCCTCCGGAGCGGAAGGTCGCAGGTTCGACCCCTGCCGCGGGTACCAATAAGAAGAGAGAGCCAGATCTATTTCCACCACTTTTTCCACCAGCGGGCCGGCTCGAATCCCGACGCTCGACGGTTGGCGCGCAATTGCCGTCCTCGCAGTCATCATGTATCACGGCACGCCCGAAGGTTCTGCTCTCTTCCCTCTAGCAAACAACGGATACAGAGGAGTAAATATTTTCTTCGGCATCAGTGGTTTTCTGATCTGCTCCAAGCTACTTTCAGAGAAATCGTTAAAAAGAAAAATTAGTCTAAAGAACTTCTACACGCGTCGCGTATTTCGCATTCTTCCGCCAGCCTTTTTTTATGTCGCTGTTATCGCGCTTCTCGGCGCGGTTGGAGTTCTGGCAAGGATGCCACGTTCGGAATGGCTTTCATCGCTCTTTTTTTTCCGCAACTATCTATCTCCGCAACTATTGTCCTCTTACACCGGACATTTCTGGAGTTTATCGGTTGAGGAGCATTTCTATCTGATCTTTCCGGCCCTGCTCATCCTGGCCGGTCGGCGCGCTCGTTTCATTATCCCCGCTTTG
Source organism: Blastocatellia bacterium (assembly GCA_033850605.1). Classification (GTDB taxonomy): domain Bacteria; phylum Acidobacteriota; class Blastocatellia; order Pyrinomonadales; family Pyrinomonadaceae; genus UBA11740. Next base: position 2,524 of record JAWWPL010000195.1, read on the forward strand.
GCGCTGGGCTTTGGCATTTGGCGAATGCTGGACATGCACTACAATCTTCTAAACATCCAGACCATCGCGCCCACGCAGCGCACAGATCGTTGCGCCGATGCTTTGTTATGGGCGTGCGCGCTCGCTATTTGGATAAGAGATGAAAGGGTTAAAGGATTCCTTGAGCGCCGGTTGACGTTTACGGTCTGGCTGTTGCTGGCGGGTATTTATATATTCACCTGGTACCACGCTCCCGCGATGAATGGAACGATTGAAGGAATTCTTGTGCCGGTGCTCATTCTCGGCACGGTTCTAAATCATCGCAATCCGGTGGCGCGCCTCTTTGAGCTTCGCGGGCCTGTATGGATTGGACGTGTCTCCTACAGTCTATATTTATGGCAGACGATTCTCTTTGCGGGGAGATATTACGAGCCAAATGTCTTACAGACTTTTCCGTTGAACGCTGTCGTGCTGTTGGCGTGCGCCTGTCTTAGCTATTACTTACTCGAAAAGCCTATGATTGCCTGGGGACACAAGTTCTCAAGACCGCGAGAGCGTCGAGAAAGTTTGATCCCCCTCGCGCCACCTGTTCGCGAGCGATTTAGCCAATCATTCACCCTCCGGAGCGAAAGGTCGCAGGTTCGATCCCAGCCGCGGGTAACAAAAAATCAAAAACAGAGGTCAGAGATTGGAAATCAGAGATCAGAAACCGGCGACTGATTTGTGACATCTGATCTCTGATTTTCCGCTAACCAACCGCGCGATCGGTAATCTCCAAACCCTTATCAATGATCGCGAACGCCTCGCGCAACTCAGCTTCAGTAATACACAGTGGCGGGTTCGTAAAGAACGTATTCCAACGCACGAACGTGTAGAGCCCTTCCTGCCGGAAAAACTTTCCGAGCGCCTGCATCTCAGGCGAGGTGCCGTTGAAGGGCGCCATCGGTTCGCGCGACTCCGTGTTTCGCACCAGCTCAACTATTCCGAAGAGTCCAATGTTCCGCGTCGCGCCGACTGACGGATGCCGACTCTGCAGATCTGTGAGCAGCCCACGCATAACTGTTCCCATCGTGCGCGAGTTTTCAATGAGATGATCTTCTTCGTACACCGCAATCGTCGCCAGGGCGGCGGCGCAGGCGAGTGGATGGCTGTTGTAAGTAAGGCCGCCGTAAAAGACGTTCTTCTCAAAGTGGTCGGCTATGTGGCGGCGCATTCCCACGGCGCCCAGTTGCACGTAGGCGCT
>JAWWPL010000197.1:0-11892 GCA_033850605.1 Blastocatellia bacterium
TTGGCAAGCGTGGCGTCGAAGGAATGATCCGGGCCATCTCTTATGCCCGGCGAACGCGCACGCCTTACTTTGGAATTTGTCTGGGTATGCAGACCGCCTGCATCGAATTTGCTCGTTACGCGTGCGACCTGAAGGATGCCGACTCGACTGAGTTCAATGTCGAAACGCCATATCCGATCATTTTCAAATTACGCGACCTGGTGGATGTTGAGCAGCTCGGCGGTACGATGCGTTTGGGCGCCTGGCCGTGCCGCTTGGGTGAAGGTTCGCTGGCCCGGGAAATTTACGCGAACTCAGCGGAAATCAGTGAACGTCACCGGCATCGGTATGAATTCAATCCGGCTTATCGCGAGACTTTGGAGCGTGGCGGTCTGGTATTCAGTGGTGTTTCGCCCGACGAAAAGTTTATAGAAATCGTCGAACTCTCGCGCGATGAACACCCGTGGTTTCTCGCTTGTCAGTTTCATCCGGAATTCAAATCGAAACCGCTGGCTCCGCATCCGTTGTTCTCGTCATTCGTCCAGGCCGCGTTTCAGAATCGCTTGCAGACTGAGACTTCGGTCGAGCAGATTAGCGAACCTGAGACACTCGCGGTCGAACGCGCCGCTACCGCAAGCGAGAATTAGTGCGCGGGTTGGTTGGCGGTTCCCTTCTGCCTGACAGAGCGGCGGATGATCTTACTGTTCCGGTTCTGGTGCGTAGTAGGATTTGCGACCCATCACGACATATTCCGGGTGACCTCGCACTTCGACACTGAGCTTTCGTCGTTTTCCGTCGCGCTCCTTGTTGGTCGGATAATAGCCGACAATGTAGCGCCGATTCATGTCCGAGAGAATGTGTGAATAAATTTCGTCGGCTTGCGACGGGTCTCCCAGAAAATTTGCCCATCCTCCAGTTATGGTTGCTAACAAAGCAAGCGCGGATTGCATCTTCTTCGCATATTCTGCTTGGATCCTCTGGTCCATGACAGATATGCTGTTTAGCTCGCTTTCGGCCTCTTTGATCCGTCCAGGCGGAGCCCAGGACAATAGAATCTTCCTATGCCATGCTGCATATTGCGCCAGCTCTTCGTCGCCCGAAAGCCCAAGGAGCCGGAATCCGGGCGTGACTGTGTAAATGGTCGCTCGTGACTTCTGGGCTGCTTTGTAAACATCGTCAAGACTGAATTCCGTCTGGTACTTGCGAATGTACTCTTCCATCCCAGCGACAATTCGCTCATGTTCCCGCCGCTTCTCCGGAGGTACATCCGGGGCAAAGCTTGGCGTGATGATCGGATTGCGCAGCATTTGTATGTCGTCACCGTCAGTCTGAAGAATCACAATCGGGCGAATGTCTTCGCTATCAAAAGCCTCTTTCAGTGTGGCCATCAATGCGCTGTAAACATTACTTCGGCTACGTTGCTTGAGGGGCGAGCGATAGTACGGCGCTGACTGTTTTTCCAGAGCCTGCAGGGTCCGCTTTAGTTTGTCTTTGTCGGAAGTGAAGTCAGCGAGCAATTCAATCTCGTCTGAGACTATCGCCATTTTGTCGCGCGGGCCGAGTCGATCGACCAGGGTCTTCGCGGCTTCGACGCTGGTGTGGATGAAGGGAAACTGGCTGCCGCTGTAATCAATGATGAGTACGATCGAGCGCGGAACCTCTGCGTCATCGCCAAGCGACAACATGCCAACCTGCTGCGACTTGCCGTCCTCGACAATGACAAAGTCTTTCTCTGTTAGTCCCAGAACTGGTTGGCCACGCTGGTCGAGCACCAGGACATCAGACACAACCAACGATGTCTCGACGCGGACCACATCTCCGTCACCAGCATCCTTCGCGGTATTGTTATTCGGTTTGCGCTCAACCGCGGCATTTTGCTTAGCGTCCCACTTGAGACGTTTAAGACTTGACCCAAAGTCCTTGAGTTGCGGTTTTTCACGAGGGGGAGTCTGCGCGAAGACCAGGGGACACTTGAGCACGAACGTATGAATACTCGCTAGAACCAACAGAACGGCGAAATTGTGTGCCCACCTCTTCATAACCTCGAAGTGTGCGTGATCATACGCCTTTTCAAGGTGTAATCAATCTCGATCCGGCCAAATACCTTAACCATGGGATCAGCGTTGTGCCTTCCACCGCACAATGCGAAAAACCTTTTCATAAGCGATAATGCTTAGGCTCTCTGCTCAGAATCAACCATGCTTCAATGTCCAAGATGTGGCCGAAAGTTTCCTGACGAGGTGCACGTTTGCCCGGACGACTTTACACCGCTGCAGGCTGACGCAACCCTTTCGGATGTTCCTGTCGATCCGCTAATCGGCCGCGTCTTTGAGAATAAATACCGTTTGGATGAGCGTCTCGGCGGCGGCGGTATGGGCACTGTCTATCGCGCCACGCATCTGCTCATCGAGCGTCCGGTCGCCGTGAAGGTCCTGAGTCAACGCTTTGTCGGCGATGAGACGGCTCAGCAGCGTTTCCGGCGTGAGGCCCGCGCTTCCGGACGCATGCAACACCCGAACGCCGTCATGGTCAACGACTTTGGTGCGACCGAAGACGGCTGGCTGTACATCGTCATGGAGTTGCTTGAGGGCCAGACGCTGCGTGATCTGCTTATGCGCGAAGCGCCGCTTGATCCAGCCCGCGTCGTTTCTTTCATGTTGCAGACATGCGCGGCAGTCGGCGCTGCCCATGACGCCGGGCTGATTCATCGGGATCTGAAACCGGCGAACATCTTCATCGAGCAGCGGCCGCACCTGGCCGCGGTGGTGAAAGTCCTCGATTTCGGCGTAGCGAAGTTCGTCGTCGAAGAGCATGACGACGACTACAACACCCTGACCCAGGTGGGCGCGATAATTGGAACTCCTCGTTATATGTCGCCCGAGCAATGTTCCGGCGCCGCGCCGCTTACGCCGGCATCGGATGTTTACAGCCTGGGAATAATTCTCTACGAGATGCTGACAGGCGCGGTGCCGTTCAGCGCCGACACACCTTTAGCACTGGCGCTGAAACAAGTGTCCGAACCGCCGGTGCGGCCACGCAAAGTTGTGCCTACCATTCCCGCGGAGCTTGAGGGAGTTGTCATGCATGCGCTGGCAAAAGATCCGCGGTTCCGGCCAGCCGATGCGAACGAGCTTCGTCGTGAACTTCACGACGTCGCGGTCGACTTGGGATTGGAACATTCGACCAGCACCCTGGCGCCTTCGCTGGCTGAGCTGCGCAACGCCGGGACCGAAAGCCCTTCAGGCCGCCTGGTGATCGATCTGGCGACGCTACGCCAGGTGCAGGCCGCCAGCATGAGCGATAGCTTCCCGGGCGCGTTATCGAAAGAGCAAACCGGCAGCACGGCCCCCAATGAGAATCGCAAGCGATTTCCGCGCATGAATGTGTCGCTGGCGAAGCAGAGCGCGGCGGCACGCGCGAACCGACTTCCTTTGATAGCCGCGGCGATAATCGTGCTCGTCGCGATTCTCGGTTTGGGAGTGCTCGCGGCTCGCTGGTGGCGGGGGGGTGTCTTGTCCAATGGAGGGCCGGCCCCCGCTAATGCCAACGTCGCGACGGCGGCGTCTCCGAGTCCTACGGTTTCGCCAACGCCTTCCCCGACGCCTACTGCTAAGCCGGCCCGGAAGCCCGAACCCACAAAGAAAGAGAAACCGTCGAAACTTAAATCTATTTGGAACAAGGCGAAGGGGATCTTTAGGTAGTGGTGTCAATAAATGGAGCGCGGACATCCTGTCCGCCGGCGGGGCCGAGCCCGCTCCCTATTTTGCCCTGAGAACCGCCTGGGAACGGCTGTTCGCGCTGCGCGCTCAGGCGGACAAGATGTCCGCGCTCCGGCTATGCACGCGCGGCAACGCTGGGCGCTTCGTTGCATACCGCTTCGCGGTTGGGAGAATCTGAAATCGACAAGAAAGAAGGGCGAAAACTTGCGTAAACTCATTCTTATCTTTCTATGCGCTGCGACACTGGCCGCTGGGACGACGAGCGCCGGAGCACAGACGCTCGTGGACCGCGTCGAGCCATCCCGACCATTGCGGCCCGTGCACACCTTCTCGATTGTCGCGCGCGATCCCAACACAGGCGAGTTAGGTGTGGCGGTGCAGTCACACTGGTTCTCAGTCGGAGCTGTCGTGCCGTGGGCCGAAGCGGGAGTAGGCGCTATCGCCACCCAATCATTCGTCGATTCATCGTATGGCCCTCTCGGTCTGTCATTAATGCGCGCGGGTCGCAGCGCGCCGGATGCTTTGAAGGGTTTGCTCGCCGCTGACGAAGGTCGCGACGTGCGCCAGGTGGCAATGATCGACGCCCAGGGTCGCGTGGATGCGTGGACCGGCAAGAACGACATTCAGGCAGCCGGCCATCATATCGGCAAAGACTATTCGGTTCAGGCTAACCTGATGCTGAACGACAAAATCTGGCCGGCGATGGCTGCGGCGTTTGAAGCAACCAAAGGCGACTTGGCTGAACGCATGTTGGCGGCGCTGGATGCAGCACAAGCCGCGGGCGGCGATATTCGTGGGCGACAATCAGCCGCGATAATTATTGTCAGCGGCAAACCGACAGGCCAGGCCTGGAAAGATCGGGTCTTTGATCTGCGGGTCGATGACAGTGAACAGCCTTTGAAAGAACTGCGGCGGCTGGTGACACTGCAGCGCGCTTATAACCACATGAATGCCGGCGACCTCGCGGTGGAAAAGAAGGACAACGAAGGAGCGCTGCGCGAATATGGTGCGGCTGAACAACTCGTTCCCGGGAATGCCGAGATGATTTACTGGCACGCGGTGGCCTTGGTTAATATGGGTCGCGTAGAAGAATCCCTACCGCTTTTTAAACGAGTCTTTGCGATGGATCGCAACTGGATCGAACTGACGCCGCGTCTGCCAAAGTCGGGTTTGCTGCCAGATGATCAGAAGTTGATTGAGCGGATTGTGGCGGTGGGTGGCAAGTGACCTGACGCCAACGACCTGTCGCGCAATACGGTGGCGCGATGTGGTTTGCGCGGTAGCGGAAAGCCTGGAATGCAAATCGGCAATTCGGCTTCGTGATTCATTGTGTGACTTCGTGGATCGTTCCCCGCGGCCAAAGATTGGATTTACGAAATCACACGAAACGGCACGAAAAAGCTCACCACGCTGACGCCACGCTTTTACTTACTTACTCGCTGGATTAGACTAAACAGCTTAATCGAACCGATAACCGAACGTGGACATGCAGAACAATTCACAAACAAAATCTTTTCAGGTTGGCCCGGCCACGTTTGGCGATGGGCGGCTGACAATTATTGCCGGACCGTGCGTGATCGAATCTGAAGAGCACGCCATGATGATGGCTCGCGAGTGCGCGAAGCACGCGCGCGACACAGGCCTGGATTTTGTTTTCAAGACTTCATTCGATAAGGCCAACCGATCTTCGATCAAGAGCTTTCGGGGAATCGGCATGGAAGCTGGCCTGGAAATCCTCCGTCACATCAAGAGCGAAGTGGGCGTTCCAGTAGTGACTGACATTCATGACGCCGCCCAAGTGGAGGCCGTGGCTGAGGTCGCGGATATTCTTCAGATTCCCGCTTTTCTCTGTCGTCAGACGGATTTGATTCTCGCGGCCGCGCGTTCCGGCCGCGCCGTTAATATCAAGAAAGGCCAATTCCTGGCGCCGGAAGATGCGCGCAACATCGTCGAGAAGGCGCAGGGAGCCGGCTGCGAAAGATTAATGCTGACTGAACGGGGAGTGAGTTTCGGCTACAACAATCTGGTCGTTGATATGCGTTCGTTTCCCATCATGAGCGAGTTTGGCGTGCCGATAGTTTTTGACGTGACCCACTCGCTACAGCTTCCGGGCGGACTCGGGAATGCAACGGGCGGATTGTCCGAGTACATCGAACCACTTGCGCGGGCCGGCGTGGCCTGTGGAGTGGACGCAGTATTCATGGAAGTTCACGACGCGCCGGAACGGGCGCCGTCTGACGGCCCGAATATGTTGCCGCTCGCGCGCATGGGTTCACTGCTCGAGAGTCTGAGAGATATTCAGGCGCTGGTTAGGAACAGAAAGCAGAGTATTCGCAAGGAAGCAAACTCATGAGCCGGACATTTCTTGCGGAAAGATCGTGGTGCACAAAGCTTGTTCGTGATTCACAGGCGAAACTGCCATGCCAGTTTGTTTTGGCGTTTTTGATTTTGGTCTTGAGCACGCCAGCTGGGGCTGCTTCAACACAGGAGCCGAAGAAACCAGCTCAGGATTCTCCTAAGTCGTCGTACAGTGATCTCCTGGCGCGAGTAAGAAAGGGCGACGGCACCGTCGATTTCAAAGAACTGCGCCTCTCTTACGCTGATACATCTGAATACAACCCTTACGGCAAGGATCGTGATACACGACAAAAAATGTTCGCGGCGCTGAAGGCTAAGGACTTTCAACAGGCGGTGGAATCGGCTGAGAAGATTTTGGCAAATAATTTTGTCGAGATTAACGCGCACTTCGCAGCCTATGTGGGGAACCGCGAGCTGGGACATGCAGACAAGGCTACGTTCCACAAGTTCATGTTCGATGGCTTGATCAAATCAATTACTGGATCGGGCGACGGCCAAAGTCCCGAAACGGCTTTCGTCGTAATCTCGACTGATGAAGAGTATGTGCTTTTCAATTATCTTGGTCTCCGACCTGCCGGGCAATCGCTCATTACGCAGAACGGTCACTCATTCGATCGAATGACTGCCAGCAATCCGAAGACGAATGAAACGGCGGTCTATTTCTTCAATATTGATAAGCCTTTCAGTTGGCTGGGCCAGAGCCTGAAAAAATGATTTCCAGGTTCAGAAATCATAACTACGACTTTATGATAAAACGCAGAGTTTTGCTCCTTGTCCTCTTGCTTATTTTCGTGGGATTGCCCCGAGCGCGCGCGCAGGAAGAACTTCGCGCGGCGTGGCAGGCTACCAACTTTGATATTACGGTTAGCAATCCTGGAGCTGAACGCGCCTTGAATGCTCGAGCAGTCGTGACGCTGCGCAACGTTGGCCTCGGCGCCGGGTCTACCTTGAGCTTGCGTATCAACTCAAAGGCCGAGATCAAGGCGGTAGGCATCAGTGGCGCGTCCGCGGCATACAGGCCCTTACCGGAATCGCGCGGCGGCGCCCAGCGTCTCACGATTACGCTGCCGGCTGCGATTGGCCCCAACCAAACCGTGACCGCGACGATCGAGTACCGCTTGCCATTAGCTGAAAACTCAGGCCTCGCCGCGATTTCACCAGTGGCGTCGCAGTTTTTGCCGCTATCGCTTTGGTATCCGTCGGCGAATACGCCGTTCGCGGTTCGTGGGGCTGACTATGCTCCGTTTCGCATAACTATCAACGGCGGCAACGCGATTTCGTCTGGGGTGGAAAGGAGTACTGGCGGCAACAGCCTGTTCGAACAAGCGCTCAATGGGCAACCGTTCTTTGTCACCGGTGCGTGGGATCGAGTCGAAGGAACCGGAAACGCGAAGGGCATTACTGCCTTTCTGGCTCAGGGCGCGAATGCGGAGGAAAAGAAACAAGCCGAGGCGCTGATTGCGCTGGCGAACGATGCGCGCGCGTTCTATGCCGGCATGTTTGGATCCGCGCCTGCGGTTCCTTTACGTTTGGTTGCGGTCACGCGCGGAGCAGGATTTGATGATGCCGGCACAGTGCTGATTACTGAAGGAGCCTTTCGACGAAAGAAAGTTGATTCCGTCACGGCCCTGGGTATTGCGGAAGCGGTAGCCAGGTTATGGATCGGCTCCGACACCCCGGTGCGTGGCGAGGGTTATGGTGTCTTGCGCGAGGGCCTGGTCCGATTTGCGGCATCGCTGTTTATTGAAAAGCAATTTGGTCCGGAGGCAGCCGATGCCGAGCGCGGCCGGCAAAGATTGTCGTATTCAGCGATCGCGAAACGCGATGCTCCGCTGGCCCGCACAACGTTGATGGATGGCGGCACCTATCTCAACTCAGTAGCGAACAAAGGCGCGATGGTTTGGCGTCTGGTGGATCACACGCTGGGCCGGGATCAATTCGTGACGGCCTTGCGCGGACTATTGGCGGGCGCAAAGAGCGATCCGGAAGGACTGTCGCTGGCCCGCGCGCGCAACGTATTTGTTGAGCGGGGCGGGCCGACAATGAAAACACTGCTTGACCAACAATTCGATCAGTCGACGGATACGGATCTGATGGCCGGCCTACCGCACATCGAAGGGGGACAGTGGGTCGCGGCGCTGCGCAATCTCGGAGCGACCGAGGTGACGGTGAATGTCATGGGGACTGCTGACACCGGTCAACAGGTTACAGTGCCGGTGACAATTCCGGCGCACGATTTTGGTCAGGTGACTTTTAAGAATGGCGCGAAGATTGTGCGCGCTGAAGTCGACCCGGAAAAGCTTTACCCGCAGACGGATTACGCCAATGACATGGCGCCGCGCGGATTAGACCTGGCCAGTTCGCTGGCGGAAGCAACCCGATTGTTTGGGGCGCAGGAATACGTCAAAGCTGAAGCACTGGCGCGCGATATGCTCGCCGGTGCGCCGCGAATGCAGGAAGCGCGCATCGTCTTTGCGCGTGCGCTGCTGGCGCAAAACAAAACGGATGAAGCGGAACGCGAGTTTCGGCAGTTGGCAGGCGAACGGTTGCCAACCCCCGCAGCCGAGGCCTGGTCCAGCATAGGACTCGGTGAAATTGAGCTGCGGCGTGGCCGGGCCGCGGATGCGGCGCGTGATTTTAATGATGCGGTGCGTGCCGACGCCGAATATCCTTCGACACTGTACGCGCGCGCGGCGCGGATCCGCGCGGAAGCCGCGGCCAATGCCACTCCCGCGATTGACGAGTCAGCCAGGAATTTCATAACTCAATTGGATGCGGCCCTTCGTAGCGGTCGTCAGACTGAAATTGCGCCAATGATTGTCCCAGGCGAGTTAACCGGTTTTATTCGGGGCGCAGTCGGCACACAACCCGAAACATGGCAGACTCGAGTGCTGCGCAGTGAGCAACTGGACGCCAACCGACTGGCACTTGATGTTGCTATCATTAGTCGACAGCTGGGCGCGGACCATGCGGGCACCGCCGTTTTTATCCTGGCGCGTGTCGGCGGAACGTGGAAGTTGAATGCGATCGATTTCTTTGAAGTGAAGTAAGTAGGCAGCAAGCAGTACGCAGTCGGAATGAAAAGGAGGTCAGTACCACCCGCGTGAGCGGGTGGGTCTAAGAGGCCTCGTTCCATCCACCCGCTCACGCAGGAAGGACTGATTCCATTATCCGGGACCTAAGACACTCAACTTAAAAAATGCGAAATGAATGAACTACAAGAAAAGCTAAACCTCCTACGCGAACGAATTCGCAAGGTCGAATCCTGCGCGGTGGCGTTTTCAGGCGGCGTCGATTCAACCTTCGTTTTGCAAGTGGCGCAGAAGATTCTGGGCGCACGAGTGGTTGGCGTGACGGCGCTCAGTGAATCACTGCCGGCCGGCGAACTGGAAGAGACGCGGGATCTCGCACGCCGAATTGGCGCCCGCCATGTCGTGCTGCGAACCTTTGAAACCCAGGACGAAAACTACCTCGCTAACGCTGCCAACCGTTGTTACTTCTGTAAGACCGAAATGTATAGCCGCATCAGCGACTTTGCACGCAATGAACAACTCGGAGCGGTGCTCGACGGCTTGAATCAAAACGATCTGCAGGATCGTCGCCCGGGCCGGGCCGCAGCGATCGAGCATGGTGTGATTTCGCCGCTGGTTGATGCAGGTTTGACCAAGGCTGAGATCCGCACACTATCGCGCGAAATGGGACTGCCGACCTGGGACAAGCCGGCGCTGGCCTGCTTATCATCGCGTATTCCGCACGGCACTCCGATTACGCTACAGGCGCTTAGCCGGGTTGATCGGGCTGAGACGTATTTACGCAAATTGGGCGTAGGTCAGGTGCGCGTTCGACACCACGGTCACATCGCGCGAATTGAAGTCGAACCAAAGGATTTTTCTTTGGTGAGATTGAATGAAACCAAAATTAACGCCCATCTTAACGCGCTCGGCTTCGCTGAAGTTGTGCTCGACCCGGCGGGCTATCGCACCGGCACTCCAGACTCGCCCAACGCACAGGCCTGATGCAAGCCGAACTACTCCGCGATTTATTAAATGAAGTGCGCGCGGGAACCCGCACGGTTGAAAGCGCCCTGGATCGGCTGCGTGATTTGCCGTTCGAAAATCTGGGCTACGCGCGGCTTGATCATCATCGCGCGCTGCGCACGGGCTTTCCCGAAGTTGTATTTTGCGAAGGTAAACGCGTCGAGCAGATTGTTGAGATACTTGAGAGACTCGAACAGAAGCATTCGTTGATTTTAGCAACCCGCGCCTCGCGCGAAGTATTCGACGCCGTTGCCGCGCACATTCCCGCTGCCAATTATTTTGAGAGCGCACGAATCATTCAGATCGGGGCAAATCGTGCCGAGCCGACCCCGACGACTGTGCTCGTTGTATGCGCCGGAACCGCGGACGTCCCCGTCGCCGAGGAAGCCGCGGTCACCGCTGCTGCCTTGGGCAGTCGCGTTGAAAAACTCTATGACGTGGGAGTTGCCGGGGTGCATCGGCTGTTAGCGGCCCGTGACCGATTGAATGCCGCAAATGTCATTGTAGTCGTGGCCGGAATGGATGGTGTGTTGCCCACGATCGTCGGTGGCCTGGTTGCTGCGCCGGTGATCGCGGTACCCACAAGCATCGGATACGGAACCGGCCTGGGTGGGTTGGGCGCCCTCATGACTATGCTGAACGCTTGTGCGCCGGGCATTGCAGTAGTGAATATTGATAACGGATTTGGCGCGGGTTATCTTGGCCACTTGATTAATATCCGCGGGGTCGGCGAGAAAGCTGAGCCTTAATGAATGTGAAATCAGACACTGACTTTGAAGAAATCAAGCGCCGAGCCAGAGGCATCAAGCTGCTGTTGATGGACTGCGACGGCGTGCTCACTGACGGAAGGCTTGAGTTGCTGGAAAACGGCGACGAGCAGAAGACCTTTCACGCGCGCGACGGGCAGGGAATCTCGCTCTTTCATCGGGCCGGGTTAAAGACGGGAATTATTTCAGGCCGGACCTCCAGCGCCGTCGAGCGCCGCGCTCAGGATCTGGAAATGGCGTATGTGAGACAGTACGCTAAGGATAAGGTGAAGGTCCTTGATGAGATCCTGGCCCTGGCGAAAGTATCTCTACAAGAGTGTGCTTATATTGGGGATGACCTGGCCGATATACCTGTCATGAGTCGCGTCGAACTCGCGTTCGCAGTGGCGGATGCGGTCCCCGAGACAAAGCAGGCGGCGCACTTTGTCACCGAACACAAGGGTGGCCGGGGCGCCGTACGCGAAGTCACCGAATTGATTCTCAAGGCGCAAGGCAGTTGGGACGATTTGGTGAAGAAGCATTTCGGTGGATAGATGGTTTAAGGAAAAGGGGCACGGATGTTCCCTCGTGAAATCACGCGCAAGATGCGCGCGCCAGATACCGAGTGCAGTTTCATCAGCAAGAGCAAGTCGTTACGGAAGCGCGAGCGGTAGCGACCGGATGCTACATTCAACCCCGCAACTCGTTTCGCTTTTCAGATCGCAGTTGAGTGTTAGCATCCGGTCGCCACCGCTCGCGGTTCAGTAACACGCACTTCTTTTGCCGCGCTTGCGCTCAATTGGCAAACTGCACTACTACCGCGTGCCACCTTCCTTTGACTTTCACTGCCTGACCAAATAATCTTTCAGTCGATCGAGCGGGCGTAACTCAATGGTAGAGTGTCAGCTTCCCAAGCTGGATGTTGCGGGTTCGATCCCCGTCGCCCGCTCCATTTTTCCTCAGTAAATTTGCAAAGTCTGATCGCCTAGCGAGTCGAAAACACGACCGTCCCGCAAAACGTCCCGCAAATCGATTTCAAAACGGTGATTTTTG